>JANODD010000328.1:0-25753 GCA_031412515.1 Planctomycetia bacterium
ACGTTACTTGTTTGCCTCACAGATCAAAACTGTCAGCGGTTGATCGTGGCAATTCATCGGCATTTGGCTAACGATCTCGGCTCCTAACAAACGAAAGTTGAAATCGTGTCCGGTCGTGACGCTCGGCAACGAGAGATAGGACGGACTTGGAACCTGGCTCTTGATATTTCCGCCGATCATGTTGGTGACTTCGGAAAGTGTATCTTCCATATCCGCCGCCGTAACTTCCGACTCAGCAATGTTGAACATTTCATGAGCAGCGCGACGGACAAAACCTTCAGTTGTTTGAATGACGACTGCGCCTCGCCAAGTGCCGCTGATCTGGACGCAACCGGTCATACGTTCTTCTTGCGCGCAGGCTTCCGCAACTTCCCCTTCGCAGACTCCCATGTTGACCATGGTTTCAAGTACGTTCTGCGTAATAGCCAATATATCTGAGTTGCAAACTGTCATTTACGATATCCCTTATTCGACTGAAATTTGATTTCCAGGGCTTTTAGCACTAGATCGACTTGTAAACCGTGGCTTTTCCCACCAGTTCGCGTTGGAAAGGAACATCAAGATTCATCGTCGTTTCAGCACCGCCGAGGAACAAGACCCCGTCTGGTCGCATCACTTTCTTAACATTGTTCAAAATATCCCGCTTCGTTTCCGGAGCGAAATAAATCAGAACGTTTCGAAGAAAGACAATGTCCATCGGCGGAAGTTGCGGAAACGTCTCCACCAAATTCACTTGACGGAATTCCACCATCTTGCGAATTTCTTCTTTGATCTGCCACGTCAAGCCGTTCTTTTGAAAGTGCTTGAGCAGCATCGGCAAAGGCAAACCACGGTTCACCTCAGTCTGATTGAAGACACCTTCTCGCGCTTTATCTAGAATTTGGGTTGACAGGTCGCTAGCGATCAAGCGTACCTTCCAAGCGCCCAGCTCCGGAAAATGCTCTTTGATCAACATCGCGATCGTGTAAACTTCCTGTCCGCTCGAACAAGCATTCGACCAGATGTTTAACACGCGTTCACGCGAGCGAGCAGCGATTAACGCCGGTAAAATCGAGGTTTTTAATGCGTCGAATGGGTGCAGGTCTCGAAAGAAACTGGTCTCATTGGTCGTCATCGCTTCGATAACGGCCTGAGTCAATTTGCTTGAGTTGGGTTTGCGTAACGCATCCACCAGCTCTTCGATCGACACCAAGCCGTTTGCGCGTGCAACTGGATTGAGTCGCGATTCGACTAAGTAAGTTTTACTTGGCTCAAGCACAATGGCCGATTTGTCGCGGACGAGATTGCAGATGTAATCGAACGCGTTGGTATTTAAGGTAGCAGTACTCATTTACGTCCCTACTTTTTCTAAAGTGCGTGCTCTGCGTCCCTGCACGGTCTCCCGCACGATTTCTTCGGCGATTTTTTCAAGTGGAAGGAGCTTGTTTGCCAAGCCAGCTTGAGCAACAGCTCCTGGCATTCCCCAAACAACGGACGTTTCTTCGTCTTGTGCAAATACTCTACCGCCAGCGTTACGAATTGCTTCGCAACCGCGAGCACCATCTTGTCCCATTCCAGTTAGTACGACAGACAGTACGTTAGAACCATACACATCGGTCACTGAACGGAACAAAGCATCAACTGCTGGCCGACATGAATTTTCAGGAGTTCCCTGGTTCAGATCGACTCGCACCGTTGTACCAACTCGATTTAACGTCATATGGTGGTCGCCGGGCGCGACCCATACACCGCCTGGCGACAATGTATCCCCACGCTTTGCTTCGCCAACGTTCAGCGATGTCAGTTGATGCAAGCGGTCGGCTAAGTGTTTTGTGAAGATCGGCGGCATGTGTTGCACGATGACTATAGGCACAGGAAAGTCAGCCGGTATTTTCGATAACACTGCTTGCAAAGCATTCGGTCCACCGGTGGACGAACCAATCGCGACTATGTCGATTCGGCTCGATTCAGGTGTTCTGTTTGTAACAATGGAATTCCGGAGGATTGGCGTTCTTAGCTGAAGCGGAGTAACGGTAGCTTTGGCGAACCAAGGGCAAAAAGCTTTAATTTTGGGTACGAGTTCGTTTCGAACGTTCTGCATTGCGGCAGTGACGCTGCCCACGTTAGCTGGCTTCGTTACGTAGTCGTTTGCGCCTTTGGATAAAGCGTCAAGTGTCGCTTCAGCGCCGCGCTGCGTTAATGTACTAAACATGATCACTGGCAGCTTTGGGTAAAGCTTCCGGATCTCGACTAATGTGGTGATGCCATCCATCTCAGGCATTTCCATATCGAGCGTAATCACGTCGGGATTGATTTGGGTTATCTTCGCAAGTGCGATCTTCCCATTGGCGGCCGTCCCAGCCACTTCCAAAGCGGGATCACTTGCAAGTGAGTCGGAGAGTAATCGACGAATAACCGTCGAATCGTCTACGACCAGTACGCGAATTTTGCGCATCGGAACTAGGCTCCAATTCCGAGCAATTGGAGTTTGTCCAGAATGGTCGCCTTGTCGAATGGCTTCATGACGTATTCGTTGACGCCAGCCATGAAAGCAAGCGCCATGCGCTCCATTTCCGTTTCAGTAGTAACCATCATGAGCGGAAGATTGGAGTAGTCGGGATTGGCTCGCACTGCTTTGATGAAATCGAGTCCGTTCATTTCAGGCATGTTCCAATCCACTAAAACTAGATCCGGGGCCCCGAGTTCTTCTAAACGCTGAAGAGCTTCAATGCCATTTCCGGCTTCAGAGACTTCGAAGCCAAGTTGCTTCATAATCTCGCCAATAATGCGACGAATAGCTCGGGAGTCATCAACTACTAGAACACGCATGGGAGCGATCCTTTAATAAATTCTTAAAACGTTAGCCTTGTTGGCCGCCGGTTCAGTTTTGGTTACTTTTGTTCCCTAGGCGGACAATTCGAGACTGAAAGTCCATCGGCAGGCAAAACAAAAGGTACGGATGCTAACGGTTGGGCGGCTTGCAAGGTCTATTCAACTAGCTGCGATTATTTCGCTAGGGCATGAACATTTTGTTTTTCATACGTGACTGCGTATTGTCTTCGTATCACGGCGAGGATCTCCATCCTGAAATTCTCCGTGGCGGAGGTCAATGCGTTTTGGCTTCCACACTCCCTGATGGTTACATCCGGGAGGTGGATGGTTTCATACAAACGCGATGGATGCGAACCGCATTAGGCCGACTGATAGTTGTTCGCGAACGATGAGCTCCGAACTGGTGGGACGATGTTTGTTCGCTTGCCGACCAAGTCGTCTTTCTGGAACTTAAACTGGCTGACCAGTTGTTGCAGATCGGCGGCCATGCGGCTCAATTCAGCAGCGGCTTGCTGAGTATTGTTAGCACCTTGAGTCGTGCTCTGAGCTGCCGAGGCGACCGAGGTAATGTTCTGAGCAATTTCACTCGATCCCTTTGACGCTTCGCCAACATTGCGTCCCATCTCATTTGCGGTTGCGGTCTGCTCTTCAACAGCACTTGCAATCGTGTTTGAAATGTCGTTGATCTGGTTGATCACTTCGCTGATCTGACGGATGGCTTCAACAGCTCCCTGAGTGTCAACTTGAATCGTTTCAATCTTCAAACTGATATCTTCAGTCGCTTTGGCGGTTTCCTTGGCGAGTTCTTTGACTTCGTTGGCAACCACTGCGAAACCCTTGCCGGCTTCACCGGCTCGAGCCGCTTCGATAGTGGCATTAAGAGCTAGAAGGTTAGTCTGTTCCGCGATCGAAGTAATCACTTTCACAACCTTGCCGATTTCAGCCGAGCTTTCGCCCAGTTTGGCAATGGTGCTGTTGGTTGTATTGGCAACGGTAACGGCCTGTTGCGATACACGAGCTGCTTCGGAGGCGCTCTTGGCGATTTCACGGATGGCTGCGTTCATCTCGTCGACGCCGGTAGCCACGGTGTGCATGTTGGCGCTGACTTGTTCCGAGGCTGCCGAAACGACGTTGGCTTGCGAAGAAGTTTCGTCTGCGTTGGAACTCATCTGTGTGCTGACGGCTGACATTTCTTCGGATGCGCCTGCCAAAGCAGTAGCATTGTCCGAGATCGAAGCCACGCTGCTACGTAGGTTACTCAAGAATCCTTCTAATTTCATCGCCATTTGTCCAATTGGATCGGTACCTGTGATTGTTAGCGATTGAGTCAAGTCGCCAGCAGCGGCAGCTTCAACAACGGTGAGGATTTCAGCAACTTTGATTCTCAAGTCTTCACGAGCCCTCACTGCTACAGTGGTTTCCGCGGCGAACTTCACAACTTTGTAAGGTTTGCCATTGAGGTCGAGGATTGGGTTGTAGGAAGCTTGGATGTAAACTTCCTTGCCACCTTTTCCGATTCGTTTGTACTCAGCGGACTGATACTCACCACGATTCAGTTTCGCCCAGAATTCACGGTATTCAGGACTATTGCGATAGCTTTCCTCAACGAACATGCTGTGATGGTTGCCTTTAATTTCATCGAGGCGGTAACCCAGCGCATTCAAGAAATTTTCGTTGGCGGTAACGATCGTTCCATCCATCGCGAATTCGATCACGGCCTGCGACTTACTTGCGGCGTTGACTTGTCCCTGGAAATCGGCGATACGATTGAGTTCGGCTGTGACTTCCGTTGCAAACTTCACAACCTTGTATATTTTCCCACGGATATCACAAATTGGATTGTAGGAAGCTCGAATCCAAACCTCTTTGCCACCCTTTCCAACGCGTAGGAAATCAGCCGATTGGCATTCCCCACGGTTCAATTTTTCCCAGAAAATTTTGTAACTGGCACTGTTGCGATCGGATTCGGTCAGAAATATCGAATGATGCTTGCCTTTGACTTCGGCTAATGAATACCCCACTACGTTCAAGAAATTGTCATTCGCATGGAGGATGGTTCCATCCAGGCTGAACTCAATCTGCCCCTGGGTTTTGTCGATCGCCGCAAGCTTACCTGTATTGTCCAACAGAGCTTCTTCGGTCTTGGCGATGGATCGCAGAAGCGAAAAGGCGAACATCCCAACGGCACCTATCAACGACAGTCCCAATGCAATGAGCATCCAAATGCCTGACGCCGCTGCCGTTTCACCGTCTTTTTGGTCCGCCGCCATTTTTGCATTCAGAAGCGTAATTAGTCTTTCAACTGGTATCTTGTGCGCGTAGAACTGTTGCTCGAGCTTGCCACTAATTTGTTCTTTTGCTTCATCATCTTCCTGTTCGATGGCGGGCAAAAGTTCATGTTCAACCGTTGCAAACAGGGCATCTGCTGTCGGCTTGATTTCGTTTTTTAACAAATCCTTGATCTCTCCCGCAGGAAAGTTCTCATTCCAGTTTGCTATGCTGGTTTCAAAGGATCTTTTGAATTCTTTGTAACGTCCAACTGCTTCCGCTCGGCTCAGCTCATCATGAGTGTCCTGCATCAAATGAGTGCTTAAGTAGCTTTCGACAATGTAAAGAAGAGGCGGCATGGAGTCCGCCAATAGATCTTTATCCGTAACTACGGCAACGTATTTGGGACCACCAAAGCGGATAGCCTGGATAGTGGTATAGGTCAAAGCCCCAAATGACAGAAAGCCACCTAAGAATGTAAGTACAAGGCAACTAATCTTACTCTTGATATTCATGTTCTTGAATGCGTTTGAGAGTCGTGTCAACATTTTGCGAGTTTCCTCCGATCGAGTAATAAGCAGCAAGGCTGTTAAATTGGATTTTTTAGTTAATGGCGACAGGTCAGGCGTTTAAATGCAACTAAGTAGTGGCACCAGAGTGCCTGGAACTACTCTTTTTTGTCGGGAGCAATTCGAACTGCTTCATCACAGTCAAGTAGCAGTAGAAGTTGCCCTTCAAGCTTGTAGGCCCCCAGGATCAGATCCCGTGCAGCTCCGCTGAGCGTGTCTGGGGGTTCTTCGAAATTTCTGTCATCCACCTCGATGACATCACCGATTTGATCGACGAGGAGACTGACCGCACCGTCATCGCTTCGCACAACGACGTTCATTGGTTTACGATCTCCTTCGAGCTTGCCAAAGCCTAAGCGGAATCGAAGATCCAAGGCAGTCACAATCTGGCCTCGAAGGTTAATCAGGCCACTAATGGCCGGTGGGGCCATCGGTACCTTTGTCATTTCTTGATAGCGAATCACTTCTTGAACCGACTGTGCGTCGACTCCGAAGAGATGACTGCCAAGTTTGAAAGTACAAAGTTGTTTAGTTGCGATCATGGACGACTCTTTGGGTTACAGATCTTGGTTTGTCTTTGTGTTCGTAGCAGGGCGTTGCAGATTATGCTGAGGTGCAGTCTTGAAAGAACGTCGGATCGACCATGCGGATGACTGCTGGAAGGTCAAGGAGGTCTGTGACGTGACCATGAATGACTGCTGAATTGATCAAGCCAGCCCGCTGTGTGGCCCGAGTGTTGGTCAGTTCGGACTCGACAATGTCGACGATTTGATCGACGACTAATCCGACACTGCGACCCGCCTCGGTGTAGACGACGACATCCATAAGCGACACGTCACTCAGCAGCGATGGAACTCCCATGCATTCGGAAAGTCGAATGAGTGGTAGAATCTCGCCACGATATTGAACCACTTCTTGTTGATCAGCACGTTCAACAAGGCCTGTATCTATTTTCTCCAGTCGAGTCACTTGATCGAGCGGAAGCGCGTAACGTCGACTTTCGCCAACCCTTAAAACCAAGAACGACTGTAGATGGGATCGACTCGCGTTTTCACGTCCCAAGTGGTCCCCGACTGAGTGATCGCGAACACCGGAAATAACGTTGGACGAGTGGGCTAACCCCATTACGTCCAGAATCAAGGCAACGCGACCGTCGCCCATGATGGTTGTTCCAGAGTACACCGCCACTCCCTTCAGTTGTTTACTAAGCGGTTTGACGACAATTTCTTCGGTGTCACTAATGCGATCAACGATCAATCCGAATTGGCGATCATCAGCACGCAAGACGACAATGTTCAGTGCTTCAGCTTCAGCAGCTGCATCCGCCTGAGTCATCAATTGTTCGCGGAGGTAAACCAGTGGAAGTAAGCGTCCTCGCAATCGGTAAACCGGTGACCCTTGAATCCACTCGATGCCGTTTTTCACTTGGTCACCATCGAGTCGTACGAGTTCCAACAAGTTAACTTGCGGAATCGCGTACCGATTACCATCGTTGGACACGATCAGTGCAGGAATGATTGCTAACGTTAACGGGATCTTGATCTTGACGGTTGTCCCGAGTCCATGTTGGCTTTGAAGGTCGACCGTTCCACCGATCTTTTCAATGTTGGTTTTCACAACGTCCATGCCCACGCCGCGGCCTGATACGTTCGAGACTTTTTCAGCCGTTGAGAATCCCGGTAAAAAGATTAGATTGCCAACGTCCCGATCTGCCATTCGGGCAATTTGTTCTGATGTCATCAACCCGCGTTCGATCGCCTTCGCCTTGATGCGTTCAAAGTTCAGACCGGCTCCATCGTCACAGATCTCAATGTTAACTTGACCACCTTCGTGATAAGCACGTAGGGTCAAGCAACCTTCGGCGGCTTTGCCGTTTGCAAGCCGTACTTCAGGGCGTTCGATACCGTGATCGACGGTATTACGGACCAAGTGAGTAAGCGGATCCTTGATGGCCTCAATAATGGTCTTGTCGAGTTCCGTTTCTTTGCCTTCCATTTCGATGCGAACTTGTTTTTCGCAAATGACTGCCAGGTCACGGACAAGACGTGGGAATTTGCTCCACACGTTTCCGATGGGTTGCATGCGAGTCTTCATGACTCCCTCTTGCAGCTCAGTGGTGATAATATTTAATCGCTGTGAGGTGCCGTGAAGCTCGCTCTCTACTTTGCCGTTAGTGAACTGCAGTATTTGGTTACGAGCCAAGACCAGTTCCCCTACACATGTCATCAATTTGTCTAGCAGGGATACGTCAACCCGAATGGTACTGTCGGCGGCGCTAACTTCGCTGTCACCTTTAGCTGGCTTTTGCGACATGGTTTGCGGGCTCGCTTGTTCAGCCGATTCGACCATGGATATCGCTGGTTTTTCAGACGCTGCCGCGGGTGTCTCGGGGTTTGCGAGCACGTTAGGAATTTCTGATGATGTTGTTTTCTCTATCGTCAAGTGCGTGACAGCCTTTGTCACAGGGGCAGTCAATTTCGTAGATGATGTTTTGGACAGTGGCTTCGACTTGGTCTGTACCGAAGCATTCTTGTTGGTACCATGAGCCAATGCTGCCGGTGGTTGGGATTTCGCATTACCTGCCTTGAGTGCCCGTGCTTTCGAAGTTGCTTTTGCTTTCGCCTTCGTTGCGCCGCCGTCCGTGGGAGCGTCATCGCCCAGTGAGCTCAGGAGCGTAACAAGCGGCTCAATGTTCTCTTCGCCTTCGTCGTTATGACGTTCGATGCAGGATAAGATTTGTCGTACGGCATCGATCATTTTGAATAGTCCACTGCTGACATCCGAGCCCAGCTTCATCTTGCCGCTTCGGATGTTCCCGAACAGGTTTTCGGCGACATGAGTGACTTTTTCAAGTTTACTGAAGCCTAGGAAACCGGCTGTGCCCTTGATCGTATGGATATTTCGGAAAGCGCTGTTGATGATCTCGCTAGCGCCCTGGTTGCGCTCAAGAGACATTAAGTCCCGTTCAAGTTGCTCCAAATTGTCGTAGCTCTCAACCAGAAATTCGCGCAGCACTTCGCCCGATAGACCATCCGTTGACGCTGACGATGCGACTTCAACAGGAGTGTCAGTGGTCACGAAAGTCGTTGAAAGCGTGTCCGCGTCTCCACTGAGTATTCTCTCCAGCGCAACTAGGTGCTCAGAAACGTCTTGCCCGTTTGAATCATCGATTTCGTCAAGCAGACCTTTCAGTCGATCAGTGGCTTTAAGCAACGTGTTAATCACAACCGAGGTTGGGCGAAGCTCATGATTGCGAAGCTTATTCAGAACTTCTTCTTCACGATGCGCCAGACCTTGAAGCGTTTCAAGGCCGAGGAATCCGGCGGCTCCTTTTATCGAGTGAACAGCCCGAAAGACGGTATTAACTAGAGCAACGTCCATGCTGTCGCCTTGAGACTCGAGCGTCAGAAGTTGATTTTCAACATCGGAAAGATGCTCTTGAGATTCCACTACGAACTCTTTGAGTAGTTCAGCATCTTCAAAACTCATTAAATCGCCCCATTCTAATTAGTTGCTAATCAACAAACTGACATGGCATGCTTAAAAAGCTTGGCGGGAATAAGAGGAAACGGTAGCTGCGACAAAATAAACACAAGCGGCAGCAGGAAAACATGCAACCGATGCAGACAATCCAACAGGATTGATTATTAAATTGTTGAACGAACCGAATTCGAATGCCCCAAACTCAGGCGTCTTGCCTAAGTACGGTCAGCGAAGATGTTCTTCAAACTGACAGATTGCCCCAGAGAGTCTATTCCAGAATCTCGCCGAGCAAACGTATAACAAGAATTACACTTAGGCAAGGAAATTCGTCAAGCTATTCCGTCTGTAGGGCACGATTAACGAAAAAGGCGTCGATCCGCCGAAATGAACGGGTCTTACTTAAGAAATAAAATAATGTGCCGCTGAGCGAAGTGTATTCTGCGTAAGTTAGCAAGTATCTGAGTATTGTTGCTTGACTAATTTCACTTGCGACCCATGTTTGACACAGCCAACAGGTAATGGGGTACTTGGTGGCTCGTATACAACAGGTTCGCAACTTAACAGTTCGCAAAAGTTTTAGGGGCAAGCAATGAAAGTACTCGTAGTCGACGATTCAGGAATTATGCGGAAAATTATTATCCGCTCACTCAATGCTTGCGGTGTGAGTGATATTGTCGAAGCAGCCGATGGAGTAGAAGGGCTGGCGGCTTTTCACGCAGAACCCGTCGACATTGTTTTAACCGACTGGAACATGCCGGAAATGTCAGGCTTAGAGCTACTGCAAGCGATCCGAGCAACGGGCTCGGCAGTTCCGATCGTTATGATCACTACCGAAGGCGATAAAGACAACGTAGTTCAAGCGATACACGCCGGTGTAACAGATTATCTGTGTAAGCCATTCGAGCAAGAAGAATTGCGCGACAAACTTGAGAAATACGTAGCAATATCGTAGTCAACATGAACCGATCTGAAACTTTAGGTTTCATGGTTCGATTGCTTTCTGCTATCATCGAGTAACGCCCCGTACACTCGGACTCCGCCACTACTATAAGTTGGCGAGCCAATTTCTATGCGATTGTAAAGGGAAACGCTTGTGAGTACGGTTCAAGAAGATCTCGTCAAGGAAGTTATGGAGCGAAACGCTCGCATGTCATCCGCCAGCGCCTTGGTCATCAAAGAGGCTGGTACAGATGGGTCGATTGGTCTGCAAGCGACGCTGAATCGCTGCCTAATCGAAAGTACTGAAAGCGTATTTTCGACGATGTGCGGGTGGAGTCTTAGTTGTGGAGCGCTCATAAACTATGATGGTTTCTCGCCGCGTCACGACATTAGCGGAATTATCAGCCTGAACGGTGAAATCCGGGCTACCGTAGTTGTCAGTTTCGATCAACATCTCATGTTTGCTGCCGCCGAGAAAATACTTGGAGACCGCCCCAACTCGCTCAATGGTGATGTAGTTGATCTCGTGGGAGAATTTGCCAACATGATAGGCGGTAACGCAAAGGAACGGCTGAGTCTGCCCAACGTTGTACTTGGATTACCGACAGTCGTTGCTGGAACGGGCCACTTCATCGCTTATAACTCGCACATGGCCGTCACTATGATTCCGTTCAAGAGTAAGTATGGAGCCATGTCCATCGAATTAGGACTGATGTAGAACCGGGTCGATTGTAGCTGGTTTCGTGAGAAACCGGCCTGCGAGAAGGTTCACTTAGCATGCAGCCGGTTTTGTACAAAACCAGCTTTCTTCTCATCAACGTCGCTTGCTTTGCAAGAGTGCCAAGTCATCGTCCATTACCATTTGCTGCAAGGCGATGTCGCGATTTGTTGACGCCTCACCTTCGCCACTGCTGCGAGTCCGATTGAGTTCGTTGATGACCAATAACGCGTCGAGAGGCGTTAGAGCGTTGTCACCGGAACTGTCTACAAATCCAAACAGGTTTGTTGCCCCGGCAAGCGAAGTCGGAAGAACTCTGGTGCCACGCGCATTAATTGCGTTGATAACCAGCAATGCGTCAACCGGACTGACCGAGCCATCATCGTTTACGTCCAATGGCTTGCGGAGGTTGTACCATGGTTTCACTGTTTCGAAATCTAAGACCTGTACTTCGATATCCGCATTGTTTGAGTTTAAGTTCTGGTCATCCGTCACTTTGTAAGTTGCTCGATCAATGCCAACGAATCCAGCGGCTGGGGTGTAGGATAAAGTTTTGTCTGTGTTGATTGAGAAGCTGCCGTTGCCAAGGGTTTGTAATGTGGGGGTCAGCGTTGAAGTGGACCCGTCCGGATCGCTGTCATTATTGACAATTGAGATTTGCAGCAGGCCTGCGCCTTGGGCAGTCATTCCGCGATCCGCCTTTGCAGTGGGAGCTGCTGGCTCGGGCAAGTTAATTTGCAGGCTGTACTGACCGTTGGCTGCGTTTGTGCTTGAGAAGACCTGGACATAGTAGATCTGCCCGCGAGTCACATTGGCTGTGATACTCTCGGGTGCTGTGCTGGTGATCGAACTGGCAATCACGGTCCCACCTGAATTCAGTAACCGCAGATCAAGGTTGCCATCCGCTTGAGTAAACCGCAGATCAAAGGTTGCCGAACCAGTGCCGTTAGGAGTGAACTTAAAATAGTCGGTGTCGCCAGGATGAATGGAAAGCGAGCTCAGTGTTTGATCGCGACTGCCTAGGTCGTTTGCCGCCGTCGGCGAGTCGTTGGGTTCCATCGCATCAGGCGGAATCGCGTTCGGGTCATAGATGATGTTCTGCCACACATTGCTCGCGCCAACCGTCACGCTTGGAATCATCACTGCGTGCCTAAGCGTACCTCCGGTTGCCGTGGCAGTGTAGGTACCTGCGGGCAAGACGACTTGATAACCTCCGGCGGTGAGTGAGCCAGTCGTAATAACTGCACCAGTCGATTGATTCTTGAATTCAATCTGAGCGCCACCAATTCCTTCACCTGCATCGTACCAGCCGTCTTTGTCTTTATCATCGAACAGGGCACCTACAGCCATCTTTTGTGCACTGCTGATCTTGGCGAACATTTGAGTGTTCACAAACATCGAGGTGGGAGTAATTGCAGAACCGATTTGGTTGTACAGCGGATTGTTAAGGTTGACGCGATGGCCACGATCCTTCTGCATTCCACCCACTGCGTCCGCTGCTCCGGCGGCCCAATCGATGACATAGGCCGAATGGACGAAGAATGGAGTGTGCCCAATACCCACTTTGTTAAAAAAAGCGTTTTGACCGGTGCCTGCTTCAATGGAAACTCCCAACGCGACCAATGTGTTTGCCAAGTTAGGATAGTGCTCCTGGCTTTGCTTGGCGATCATGGTTGCGTTTTGAGTCGTCGCAAGATTGTAGACAACTTCATTCCAAGCCAGCGGTTGAGCGGCAGTAAGACGACTCAGTTCACTCCGCAGCAAAGCTCCATCCACTTTGCTGAAGTCGAGTTGGCTTGTAACCTCAGCATCATAAGAACGCAGCGGAGCATCAGAGGCGATCAATCGACTATATTCACCAGCTGGATCCGATCGAAACCGGTTGACCAACTGAAGCATCTCTTGTTCAATTGCACTCGGATCAAAAGCCATAAGACGTCTAGTTTCGAGTGACTCTACGAAAATCCGCCGCGTCTTATTTCTCATGTATGGTTTTCCAGCAATAGGGCAAGCAAGTCGTCCAGCTTAGTCAGGGAGGATTTATAGAACGATCGTCACGAAGGTTTATGGGCTACCAACATGAAAACTGAAAGCATCTTGGCAAAAGTCCGCCAGAGTTTATGACATTAGCAAATGGTGGTCAACCTAATACAACAATTATTCCATTAAGACTCTACGCAGCCGCGCGGCGAGGAACCGTTTTCGTTTGCCGTTTTTGTCCTGTGGAATTGTCTAATTTGTCCATGCCATCCGATTCTTGCAGCGCACTTGGTTGGAACATGCGAAGGGGAGGTTGATGTTTCCGCGATAGCACTTTGACATACTCAGCGCCAAAGAAGAGTATCGTTACGCCCCAGTAAAACCACAGTAACAGGGCGATAAAGGACCCGATGGCACCGTAAGCAGTTGTGTATTTCACGCCAATTAGAAATGCGCTCAAAAACTGCCGCCCAACTTCCCAAATTGCCGACACCAGCAGGCCCCCGCGAAACGCATCGCTCCACATCGGCCTTTTCTTGGGCAGCCAGCGATACAGTACTCCGAATGCGACCGCGTTGAGCAACATTGTCGCGGTTGCATCGACCAAAGTAATCGCGATAGTTCCGGGCAAATGCAGATGCGTCATCCACTGTCGTAGCGTTCCAATAGCCACGTTCGCCGCCAAGGTGCACACAATTGCAAGGCCTACGGCTGTGAATAGTGTAAAGGCCATGCACCGCCTTATAACTAGTCGACGAATGGTTCCTTTCCAGTTGCTTTTAGCTGGTGGAGGAATGTGCCAGATTTTATCGAATGCTCGTTCGAATTGATAAAACACACCGATCGCAGCAAGAATCGCAGTGGCTAGGCCGAACGGTCCGCCGACGACTGAATGGTCTCGCAGCTGTGCCAGTACTTCGCGGACTTGCGATTCCAGCGTCGATGAACAGTGCTCAGCCACGATACTTAAGATCTGCAGTTCCGCATCGTGCCCCAGACTCGTGAAACGCATCACTAAACCAACGCCGGCGATCAGCAGCAACAACATCGGAAACAATGAAAGCGCCAAGTAGTACGCCACGCAGGCCGCCATGGCGCTTCCGTCGTCAGCTTGCCAACGTTTCAACGCAGCGAGCAGTGAACTACAGATTTCACTCCCATAGTTGCTACCCGTTTGAACGAGTCCAATCAGCGACCAGCGATCTACTGGGCGCTCTAGCGTCGGCTCCAACGAGGACTTTATTTTTGATAGCAAAGCACGCACATCGCATCCCTGGCTCGTTTTTGATTCTAATAAGTTGAAAATTAGCATCCCAGTTGCCTGTGACACCAGTCCAATCGACCCAACACCACGAAGTTGTAGCTGGTTTCGTAAGAAACCGGTTGGGATTAGACACCGCCATTAGTACCATTTCGCGTGGAACGCATTGACGTGCGATACCATTTACTTGTGGAACGCATAGAGCTGCAAAGCTGCGGCATGCCATTGCAGCTGATAAGTCAAAATGTCTGGGAGCAAGCCGCCTTACCGGCTACAATGAATTCCCTACCCGAACCCGCTCGTTTAAGCTCTCCTCCCACACGGACCGCTATTATGAAACCCACTTTTGCAATCTGCGTCTTCGCGTTGCTCACCGTCGCTTTGGCTGATTCACTCATCGCGCAGGAGTTGCTGCGAGGTCAAAAGTTGATGCGAGATCAAATTGAAGTGGAAACTTTAATGCGAGGTAGAGAGGAACTCTTAAAGCGAACGAGTCGAGCCCAGAGAGCTGGCGCAGAGTTGCTCGTTTACCGTGGGTGGAATATCGATCGTTCACTCGAGTCCGCTCTCAATCGATTCGTTGACGAAAGTGAAATCGCAGGGGCCGTCGGTTTGGTCGGTGACAAAGAAGGAGTCATCGCCATTCAATCAGTCGGACTAGCGGATGTCGCTAATATGCGAGTTATGAATCGCGAATCCATCTTTTGGATCGCATCAATGAGCAAGCCTGTCACTGGCGCTTGCATCATGATGCTGCACGACGAAGGGAAATTGTCGCTCGATGACGCCATTGCCAAGCACTTGCCCGAAATGAAAGAACTGAAACTGGCCGATGGAACACCCGCTGTCATTACGATACGTCAATTACTCAGTCACACGTCAGGCATGGCCGAACTCAAGCAAGATGAAGCCTATACATCGAAAGACCTCGCAGAAGCGGCATCACGATACGCGAAAGTAAAAATCCAGTTTACGCCAGGTAGCAAATGGCAATACAGCCAAACTAGCATTAACACCGCGGGCCGCATCGTTGAAGTTGTCTCGGGAATGTCGCTTGATAGGTTTGTTGAGCAACGCATTTGCGAACCGTTGGGAATGAAGGACACGGCATTTTACCTCTCCGACGCACAGGCTAAGCGACTCGCCAAATCGTACCGCAAGAACGATGAAGGCAGGCTGGAAGAAGCAAAGATCGGACTGCTGGCTGGGAAGTCGCCAACCGATCGCGACCGGATGCCTGCTGCAAACGGTGGTTTGTTTTCAACGGCAGAAGATTATGCAAAGTTCTGCCGCATGTTGCTGCGCGATGGCGAACTGGATGGCAAACGCATTTTGTCCGCGGAAGCAGTGAAAACAATGCGAACTGTCGTCACCGGAGACCTTGTGACCGGTTTCACACCTGGAAACGGCTGGGGCATAGGATGCTGTGTGGTGCGCGAGCCGCAAGGCGTTTCCGAATCGCTCGCACCGGGCAGCTACGGCCACGGCGGCGCTTATGGCACTCAAGCATGGATTGATCCGAAAAATGAGCGGATCTATGTTTTGATGACGCAGCGCGCCAATTTTCCAAACTCAGATGCTTCTGATTTGCGTCGCGAGTTTCAGAAAGTTGGGAAAACACTTTCGCGTTGAAGTTGTAGACTATGATGGACGTAGCTGGTTTTTTAAGTGGCGAGGTAAATCCACCGCATCCGGTTTCTTACGAAACGAGCTACAACTTGTCGCCGACTAACGTAGCTGGTTTTGTAAAAAACTGGACGAAATAGAGACAAATCCACCGCATTCGGTTTCTTATGAAACCAGCTACAACTTAGCCAACTTTGGTAATTCATGTTTAAAAAGCCCGCGTGTGCAATTTTTCTCTGCATTCTGACTAATTTGTTCGCATCTGTTCGAGCCGACGATTGGCCAGCCCGACGCGGCCCAACTTCTGATGGGATTTCGAAAGAAAGCGAGTGGTTGGCGCAATGGCCTTCAAGCGGGCCAACGATACGGTGGCGGACGAACGTTGGCACTGGCTTCTCATCAATTGCAACCCAAGGTGATCGACTTTACACCCTCGGCAACGTAGATGACCAAGAATCGATTCATTGTCTGGACACTGAAACTGGGAAATCGATTTGGCAGCACACTTACGATTGTGCGCTTGATGACCGCTTCTTCGAAGGTGGTCCAACTTCGACCCCAACCATCGACGGTGACTGTGTCTATTCACTAAGTCGACAAGGTGATTTGTTCTGCTGCGACAAAAACTCTGGTAAAGTCGTCTGGGCAAAAAACGTTGCGGAAAAAACCAGTACGCGAATTCCTGGATGGGGTTTTTCCTCTTCACCCGTCATTCTCAATCAACAGTTGTTGCTTGGGGTTGGTGATGCAGGCTTGTTGTTAAACAAAACCGACGGGGAAATCGTCTGGCAATCCGGCGATGGCGAAGCCGGCTACATGTCACCCCAAGTTGTCCAAATCAATGATCGTCCGCATGCGCTGATCGCTTCGGGAAAGTTCTATCAGTGTGTCGATTTGGAGAATGGCGAAGTGAAGTGGAAACACCGTTGGCTAACGACTTATGGTTGCAACGCGGCTGACCCAATCGTTTCGATGAACAAGGTTTTCATTTCGTCTGGATATGGACGCGGTGCAGCGGTACTTGAATTTACTGATACTGATGCAAAGGTGGTTTGGGCACACAAAGAGCTGCAAAACCAGATGAATTCCAGCGTGCTACTGAATGGATACTTGTTTGGCTTTGATGGCAACGAAGGTGGCGAAGTCGAGCTGAAATGCGTAGAATTTGCCACCGGAAAAGTAATTTGGAGTTTTGCTGGTTTGGGCGCTGGTTCCCTGATGTCGGCCGACGGAAAACTGATTGTTCTCAGCGAGACTGGCGAGTTGTTAATTGCTCCAGCTTTGTCAACTGAGTTCAATCCTACGGCCCGCGCCAAGGCGTTAGACGGCAAATGCTGGACAGTTCCGGTTCTCAGCAATAAATCAATTTACTGTCGCAACGCGGCCGGAGATTTGGTCTGCGTTGATGTTCAGATCTCAAAGGCGAAATGACCATGACATTGCACCGACGAAGTTTTGTTCAGTCGACTCTGGCGAGCGGCCTGTTGCTTGGCGCAGCTCCACGTATTCACGCGGCGAACAAAGCGAAAAAGTATCGCACTGCGCTCATTGGCAGCGGTTGGTGGGGCATGAACATTTTGAAAGAAGCCATGGCCGCGGGGAACTGCACTGTGGTGGCGCTGGCTGATGTCGACCAGGATGTCCTGGATCTTGCGGCCGAAAAAGTCACCGAGCTGTCCAGCGATAATCCCAAGACCTATCAAGACGTCCGCGAATTGATCGACAAGGAACAGATTGACATTGCGATTATCGCGACACCCGATCATTGGCATGCACTGAATGCCATCTCCGCTATTGGAGCCGGTGCACATGTGTTTGTTGAAAAACCGACCGGTCATACGATTGTCGAAAGTCGCGCGATGCTCAATGCTGCGCGGGCGGCTGATCGTACGGTTCAAGTTGGCTTGCATCGACGAATTGGTCCGCACTACGTTTCAGGGATGAAGTTCCTCAAGGATGGCAATGCAGGCGACATCGGCGCGGTTCGCATGTTCGTGCATAGTGGCGGCGGCAAAGAAAAGCCTACCGCAAATAGCAAGCCACCGGAGACCCTGGATTGGGATATGTACTGTGGACCTGCACCGCTGCGTCCTTACTGTCGCAAGATTCATCCGGGCGGTTTTCGCAACTTTCTCGATTTTGCAAACGGAACGTTGGGTGACTGGGGCGTTCATTGGCTGGACCAAGTGCTGTGGTGGTCCGACGAAAAATATCCAAAGAAGATTTTCTCAACGGGCAGTCGCACAATCAGCGGCGAGGCAATCTTGAATGAGAAAGAGCAGACCACCGACGCGCCTGATGCACAGATTGCTGTCTACGAATTCGAATCGTTCACAGCGACTTGGGAGCATCGCAAGTTTGCTGGCAACTCGGCGGAGCAGCATTCCATTGGTTGCTATTTTTATGGAACCAAAGGAACGTTTCATATGGGTTGGCGCGACGGATGGACGTTTCACCCTGCTGACACGAAACAACCGGTCGTTCACCAAGACGCACAGCATTCTGAACCCGATGGTCACAGCATCAAACTGTTATGGGCCGACTTTATAGCCGCCATCGAGTCCGGCAAGAGACCAACCTGCGATATCGAGATCGGACACAATGCCACCAACATGAGTTTGCTCGGAATGTTGTCTTTTAAACTCGGTCGCAGCATCGAGTGGGATGGCGCTAAAGAAAAGATCATCGGAGACGAAGAAGCCAACAAATTGCTCCGCAGAGAGTACCGAGGCCCCTGGAAGTATCCAAGTGCATAGAAGGTCGTCTGAAGTGTTTGTCTGAGCTGGGTCGCTCCTGCCGGGTGCGACCACTTACTTGCATTGATTAAGCCCAAACACAAAGCCTCAACGAAGCTCGTCAACCTGCTTTTTCCGACTCAATTTCTCGTCAAGATCTCACCTTACGCACGGTAACACTCGGCAAGAGTGCCCTACTTCACTTACCCATTTGACTTTTAAAATCCGTCGTTTTTCAACCCCCAAAAGTCACAAATTACTTTGCAATGAACCGAAACACAGTCGTGGATTTGAAAGGAATTCCGGGCCGCACCACGGTCGTGGGAAACTCAGGTCGATTCGGCGAATCAGGATAATGCTGAGTCTCCAAACAGAAACCGCCATGCTTCGGGAACGGATTACCACTGAAGCCATTTGCCGTATAAAGCTGCACTCCGGGTTCGGTCGTTAAGCACTCCAAAATGCGACCAGACTTCGGATCCATCACTAGAGCTGCTTGACGGAGCTCGCCGGCCTTGCCTGACACAATGTAGTTATTGTCGTAACCGCCAGAGGCTTCGTAGAGTTGCTTGATCCGCTCGCCGATGCGATGCATCTTAAGAAAGTCGAGTGGTGTTCCAACGACGGATGCGATCTCACCCGTTGGGATTAAAGACTTATCAGAGAGCGTGTAAGTTTCCGCCATGATCTGCAGTTCATGGTTCAAAACATCTTCGGTTGCAGGGCCGAGGTTGAAATAAGCATGATTTGTTAAGTTGACGACGGTCGGTTTGTTCGTTTCGGCTTCATACTGAATAGACAGTTCATTTGCGTTCGTCAGTCGATAGGTGACCGTGACATTTAGTTCGCCAGGGAATCCTTCTTCCCCATCCTTACTGCGATAAGTAAGTTTCAAGGCCGCGCTTTCTGCATTTGGCTCTGGAGTTCCCGTCCATCGAACTTTGGCAAAGTTCGAGCGACCGCCGTGGATATGATTCTCGCCTGAATTCTTCGTTACTTCATAGGTATGATTTTCCAGCGTGAATTTTGCTCCCCGAATCCGATTCGCGTAGCGACCGATGACCGAAGCTGCGGGAAACCCTTTTGTGTATTCCTCAAGCGAGTCAGCTCCAAGGACGATGTTCGCCAATTTTCCGTTGCGATCAGCGACGAGCAACTTGGTTATGGTGGCGCCGTACTCAATGATCGTTGCCTGCATGCCGTTACTGTTGTAGAGATTAAACTGCTTGACCTCTTCACCACCGGGCAGCTTACCGAACGGTGCCGTTTCGACTCGAGGATCTGCCCCGCAAAGTTTGTTGTTGCAAACGAGTGATAAAAAAACGAGAACTAGAAAACGGTTTGTGTATTGCATTTCAATTCTGCTTTCAATGAGGATTGTAAGGGCCCTCATTATTGCTTGTCTCCTTGTCACTTTGCAACGGCAGCCCGTCGTTGGCATGTTAATGTCGCCTGTAGTATCTATGCACGACTTGCACTCGCTTTGGATTTTGTTCGTTGTTCCTCAGAATCTATCACATCGGGAATCAAGCGATTCGTTGTTGGCAAGTGTCGATAGTACGACTTGTTGCATAATCCATTTAGGCTGCGTGCGAATTCTATGGGCTATAGAATTCGGTTGCTTGGTGTGGAACTCCAAAATTTCCATCAGCTCCAGAAGCAAAACGTATCCAGATGCAACACCGCAGTCGACTACCCTGGAAAATTCGTGGAGGCTCATTTGCTCATGTCAAAAAAAGACGTATTTCGAATTGTGAACCGTGCTACTGACGGCACCCTCCGCATCACCGACTTCCCTAATTCAGATTCGTTGTTGCAGATGCACACTCAGATCGGTATTGAAGATAGCAGCACCGATCTAGCGCTGCGTGGGATGCCTGTCTTTCGCGGATTAATCGGGCCAATTCCCGAAGGCCGCAACATCGTTCGCTATGAAACGCCAGAAGTTTTTGAAGCGATCACCAAAGAATGGTCATCGACCAAAGTAAAACGTCGTCGTCGTCGTGCTGTACCCGCCGACGAACTGGGTGCTGAGGCAGACGCGGACTCAACCAATAGCTCGCATGAACTCTCTCCCGAATCAGCCCACGCCATATAAATTGCGATTGGGTCTGTGCGAGGCGGCGTTCAGCGAAAAGTGAAGTAAAACAGTCAGTAGGAAATACTGTCCCATCGGTCTAGATAATTTGCGGCCGTAGGTACCGCAAGCGCTAACAAGCAGTCTCGCTCGTACTGACGCATTTGCTGGCGATCGTCGGATTTAATGTCGTCCAGGCCTGCCAAGTGAAGCAGGCCGTGGATGATATAGAGCAGCAGTTCGTCAGCGGTTGGCCATGCGGCTTGCTGAGCTAGCCGAGAGGCGGTATCGATGCTGGCGATGATCTCGCCGTCAATGTTACCATTTTCGCTTTCAAATACAAAGCTAATAACGTCAGTCGGCCAGTCGTGATCCAAGTGCTCGCGATTGAGTCGATGGATGGTGGAGTCGTCGACTATCGAAATACTGGCAGTAAGACTCTTGATATTGAAACGCTCGGATATCCACTCGGCGGCTTGATGGTAACGCGGACTATCGTCGATTGGGGACGAAGCATGGTATTCAATTTCTAAATCAATCATGGTCGGCTTCGGTGTGAAAGGAATCGGCGAAACCACTGCTCTATTGAACTTTTCATTTGGGCATCGATTAGTAACGGTGGAGCGACGCTCCCATTTGCAGACAAGTCAGCAGTCTCCGCTGGAGAGTGTTGACTTAATAGCAATACTCAAACGTTCTCAGAAGCCCGCGAAAGTGGATGACCGGTTTTTCGGAGCGCGGGCGTCCTCGCCCGCTCGGGACTAGGTGACTTGCAAGTGAGTTTGACGAGCTCGCTTTGTAGTCGGTAAACGGGTTCTTTACTGTCGTCGAGTAACCAATCGGGTTCAGCGGGTTGGGACGCCCGCGCTCCGAAAAACCGGTCAACGATTTTGCATAACTTATGCGACAGATGAACAATTGCTATTAAGTCTACAGTCTCCGATGGCTACGGGTTAAACGATTCTAACGCGTTCACAATTATGACTGCGGAGCCTCGTGAGTTTCCTGCGATACCCGAGTTGGCTTGACGATGATGATGGCAACAATCAGGGCCAGGATATGAAGGACGGCAGCAAAAATAAAAGGCAGACCGGGAAGCTTTACTGAAGCTTCTTCATGAATGGCGAATGAGAAAATGTTCGCAAAAATCCACGGTCCAATCATACCTGCGATGCCCATGATGGAGCTGTTCGCGCCCTGCAACTGACCTTGCTCATTGGCAGACACTCTGCGGGTCATCAAGCCTTGTATGGCTGCGGAAAAATAGCCGACGAGCGAAAAAACCGGTATTCCCAACCAGAAAATCCAACCGTTGGGCGCAATCGCGTAGATGAAATATCCTACTGCCCCAAATGCAAGGGCGATGATAAGCATGCGTCGCTCACCCAATTTCGGAGCGGTTCGACGTACCACGCCTCCTTGCATTAGTACGCTCATCAAGCCGACAACCATCAACGTCAAACCGGTCGTCTTCTCGGTCCAAGCGTAGCGGTACGTTGTGTAGAACACAAAGACGGTCTGAAAGACTTGATGGGACAACTGATACAGAAGCATAATCCCGGCTAGTCCCAGCAATTCAGGGTGGGATCTCAACAGTTTGAGCGAGCCCAGTGGATTTGCTCGTCGCCATGAAAAAGCGGTGCGATTCTCTTTGCTCAGCGACTCCGGCAAAATAAACGCTCCATAAACCGCGTTAAGAATCGTTAGGAATGCAGCAACCCAAAATGGTAAACGCAAGTCGTATTCGCCAAGAACTCCACCCATCGCTGGCCCGATGACAAAGCCAAGTCCAAACGCAGCGCCAAGCATGCCATAACTCGAGGCGCGTTTCTCTGGGGGCGTAACATCTGCGATGTACGCGCCCGCAGTCGAAAAACTTGCGGCCGTAATGCCTGATATCACCCGCCCAATAAAAAGCCACGTCAAGTCAGGCGCTAAGGCCATCAAGATGTAATCCAAGCCAAGTCCCAGGCAAGAAAGCAGAATGACTGGTCGACGTCCAAACCGATCACTGAGCGCACCCATGATGGGCGAGCAGATGAACTGCATCATCGCCCAAACCGTTACAAACCAGCCATGGTACTGGGAACCTAACTCGAAACTTCCGCCGGCAAATTTTTTTATTAATTGGGGAAGCACTGGAATCGTGACACTGAGCGAGAGGACATCGAGCAATACAGTGATGAAGATAAAAATCACTGCCGCTTGTCGACGACGCGGGGCGATCCCTGTCGAACTGTCAAGCAAGTCGGACGAATTGCTCGAACGCCGACTAGATGGTTGGTGAGGATGGTCAGACATTGAATCTCGTGGAGCTCAGTGACATATCCTGAGCGTGGGGTTTGCGTAGTAGCTGGTTGAGTGTGCGGTATTGTAGCAGGCAACTAAGAAATGCTGATTGGGGAGGATAGAAATCAGGCAAACGCTGTTCCACTCAGTCTTTCATAGGCGTCGATGTACTTGTCAGCGGTCTGAGCCACCACGTCAGCGGGCAATTCAGGGGGCGGGCTGTTGCGATCCCAGCCGCTGCTAAGCAACCATTGCCGCACGAACTGCTTATCGAACGAAGGTTGGCTTTGGCCTGGCGCGTAAAGATCGGCTGGCCAGAAACGAGAGCTATCCGGCGTCAGGACTTCGTCGATCAGGATTAAACGGCCTTCGAACCAGCCCCATTCGAACTTGGTGTCTGCGATGATCAATCCGCGGGTGGCTGCATGAGTGGCCGCTTGACGATACACCTCAAGGCTAACGTCTTTCAGTTTTGTAGCCGTTTCGTAACCGATGCTATCCGCTATGACTTCAAAACTGACGTTCTCATCGTGGCCCGTCTCGGCTTTCGTCGCTGGCGTAAAGATCGGCTCGGGCAAGCGATCGCACTGTTTCAACCCAGACGGCAGCGCAACACCACAGACTTTACCCGACCGTTGGTACTCGCCCCAACCCGAGCCTTCGAGATAACCGCGAACGACGCACTCAAACGGAACCACTTCGGCTTTTCGTACGACCATGCTTCTGCCAGCCAACATGGTCCGGTCTTCGGCAGAAATGGACGGATGAACTGGAGGATCCATCGACAAAAGGTGATGCTCGACAGGTAGGCGGTTAAACCAAAATTGGCTTAAAGTCGTCAAGACGCGGCCTTTGTGCGGAATACCACTGGGCAAAACCCAATCAAAAGCGCTGATTCGATCGGTGCTGACTATGAGAAGTTCATCGCCTAGGTCATAAACATCGCGAACTTTGCCTTGCCGCTTCGGGAAACCGAGGTGGGTCTCAGTGACAGGCTTGGGATATAGCTTCACAAATGCCTCGCAAATTACGTCTGTAATTACAGTAGATGTAGGGATGGATTGAAGGATCGAGCGAAAGTCCCGCTCAGGTTGATTGAATTTTAAACGAAGTTGAGTTAAATTCTGCCCTTCGGAGAGCAGTCCAATTGGCATTATCTTGGCCGAAGCCTGTGGTAGGAAACGTTTCTCTTTTCAATAAAATTTTCGGCAACAGCTCTTACTTCGGTGCCCCCCGAATGATGCAACGTTGTCGTTCGAAAGCCAACCTACATGGGTGACCTTCGATTTAAGGTCCCAAACGCTGCAAACATTGACCCACGCGTTTGGGAAACGGCATATATTTCGGGCATGGAAGGAATTCCGTGGTTTTGCCACCGCCGCTTGGTCGGTGACCAGTTTAGCATCGGTCGCGATATTGAGGAGTCAGGTAAGCTGAACATTGTTTGGCCAACACGCAGCCTCGGAAATATCTGCCTATCGACGACCAGCCTCCGGATAGTCGACAAACCCTACTCACTGATGGCTGAACTGGCTCGCGGCACCGTCTTTCGAATGAAAAACCAATGCGCGGAATGGCAACGCATCGGATTGAAGTTGCCCGCTGAGTTCTTTCCACTCAGTGAACAAGCCCTCAACCATCTGCTGCACGCACTCACGACGCGCGACAATCCCGAAAAACAGGAACAACACGCGCAGGCCGCCATTGATTGCTCGACCGAAGCTAGCGTCCTAATGTGCGATGCATTTAGTCTGCAAGTTCTCGATATTCGTCTCCAAAACGAAGGACGCTTTTCGACTTTGCTCGGATGCCGCGTGCAGCCACAAATCGCGATCGATAGTGTCAGCGACGCATTGAAAACTGCATTCAATTTGATTTCAGTCGACGCCGACTTGAATGCGATCGAGTCCGCTTCAGGGCAACGCAACTACTCGATAGCGGATCGGCAAGTCGAATGGGCGCACCAGAATGGCCATCGAGTTTGTGTGGGGCCTTTACTCAATTTCAAACCAGGAGGACTTCCGCGTTGGATGGTTCTGCTGAACGAAAGTTTTGAAACGGTAATGAACGTCGCATGCGAACATGCGATAGACACGGTCGAAAGATATCGCGGCAAAGTCCATTTGTGGAACTGCGCAGTGGGTTTAAACAGTCCCGGCGAAATGCGATGGTCTGACGAAGAAGTGCTGCGAATGTCCGTATCGCTCATCGAAACTGTTCGCCGCGCCGATGAACGCACTCCAGTTCTGTTGACCATCGACCAGCCGTATAGCGAATACTTAGGCGGTGAGCGAGATGGGATTTCGCCTCTTCACTTTGCCGATGCGTTGATTCGAGCTGACCTAGGACTCAGCGGTTTAGCGCTGCAGTTGAACCTCGATACTTGGCCGGACGGTACTTTGCCAAGAGATCCGATTGATATCAGCCGCTTGATTGATCGCTGGGGACTTCTTGGATTGCCGCTGATGATTGTCGTTACGAATCCCTCGCAGTTGACTGGCGACACCCATGCCGAACATGGACTCGGCGTCTCTTTGTGGCCGATCAACATCAATGGGTCTTCTAGTAATTCAAAGAGTGAAGGACTGAAGAGCGAAGGATTGATTCGCATGCTACTAGCCAAGCCGACCGTTCACGCGATTATTTGGAATCAAACCAGCGATCAATTACCTCACGGATTTGCGAACGCTGGCCTCTGGGACACAAACGGCAAAGCGAAGAGCATTCTGAATAGTGCCGCCAAACTTCGACAAGCTTATTTGCATTAAGAGTTTCGCACGATTGTCCAAATCGTGATTGGAACATTGTCACTGAATCCTTACGAAGAAACGGTTCAAGACGGGATGCGATTGTGAGCCGTCGGCGCTAGCTAGTGTCTGTCCGGAAATTAATTCTGGCTTTGAAAATATTGACAAAAAATGAAAAAAGCTCCTTGAAGAGCGAACCTTTTTCAAGGCTCGTGCGTTGAATTTGTTAACAACAAGCAAGTTCACGCAA
>JANODD010000329.1:0-29917 GCA_031412515.1 Planctomycetia bacterium
ACTGCGCACGTCCGGTTCTGAGAGGGTGCGGACACTCAATTGAGCAAGGCTGATATAATGTGGCACCGCC
Source organism: Planctomycetia bacterium (assembly GCA_031412515.1). Lineage (GTDB taxonomy): Bacteria > Planctomycetota > Planctomycetia > Pirellulales > Pirellulaceae > Aureliella. Next base: position 71 of record JANODD010000329.1, read on the forward strand.
AGGAAACTAGGCGGCAAACAGAGAACACAAACCTCATGCCTAAACTCAAGAGAATCCAAACTACTCGCCCCCAGTTGCCGATCGGGCGTTTCCTGAAATCAAAGTCTCTTGGCGGCAACCGGGTGATTTTAGACGTTCGTCCTTTTAGAAATCATGGATGTTGTGGCGCAACAGTAGACGCTGGGCTGAAATTCCTGAGCAGGCAGCAAATCGCTGAACTTGCTTATGTTGGTTCGACTCCAGCCGATATCCCTTTCACTTCAAATATGCGACACGTCAGATACCGCTCACTTAAGAACACGGTCGGACTTGATACCACAATCCATGAATGCTGGGAGATTGATGGAGACGGATACGTTACGCGATTAATTACCATCTTCCCGAACGGGGAACGGTTGAGGTACGATACTGAGCGATCCGCTGACCATCTAGGACAGTTGCCCGACGGAATCATTACCGACGAAGACCTGACCGATCCGACATACGGCGAATGCGTTCCCATGTCGCTGGAGAAATTTGAGGCGGAATGGCAAATTCCCGCCGTGAACTAAAGGCAAGCTTTCCGTTCCGGGCTTGTCCCGGCGGAAGCACAACTGACAGGCTACTTGCGTTGGCCGGCGTCGAATGCGACGAGGGCTTGTGCAACCATCCGTTGGATCATGAACGATGTCGCAATGTCACTGTTCAACGCCTGTCGCAAGGCCTGGAGGGCCGATACAGGTTTCGCTTGGGCTCATGATTCGGCTGCATGCGCGGGGACTGCCATTACTGATGTTGCGGTTCGAACGATGACCAATCAAATGTCCGCATAAGCCCTCACCGCCAGCCCCTTGGTTAGGAAGCCCCGGGTTACGCTTGGCTCGCTTGGGCTCGCCCGCGCTCACCCAGGGCTAACGATCTGTCGCCACTTCGTGGCTGGCCTATGTTCGTATCGTTGACGCCGATGATCATGATCGCAAAACGTGCGGACGCACTACAACAATTGCTCAGCGCGAAACGTAACACCACGATACAGTTCACTCAAGGCGATTGAAATCCCGACGGATTCAAGTCGTATTTCTTCCGACAACTCGCGTGATTCATTTAGCAACCATCCGCCGCTCTCTTGACGCGTGAATACTTCCACTGCGGGCTCGTATTGCGAAATGAGCACGATTTCTTTTAGAGAAGCGATTTTCCGGTAATGCCCGCTTTTAACACCGCGGTCATATTTCTCTGTCGACTCTGATAGAACTTCAACTAAGACGGTTGGATTGGTGAGCGTATCTTCTCGTTGATCGTCAAATTGCAATTCGCCACACACGATGGACGCGTCGGGATAAGTGTAAAGCCCAGATGGATTGACCCTCACTCGCAATTCACTGTTGAAGACCTTGCAAGGTTTGCCGCCCAGCGCAGCCCAACAGACGCCAAGAAAATTCGCGCCGATTAGGCTGTGGTTTGGCGAACCGCCAGCCATCGCAAACACTTCACCGCCAAAGAATTCGCTTTTAAAAGCCGCTTGCCGCTCTTGAACGAGATACTGCTCTGCCGTGATTAATTTTGGGACTGCTGACATGGGACGACCTCGATTATGAGATTGTGTGCTAAGCGCACTGCCTCTCATTCTATCTAACATGCGTACTCGCAACTAGCACCAGAATCGTGGCGGACATTGCCAGCGTCCATGCGTTTTGATGCTGAACTCTGGAGACCAAATGCGTTACCTTGCACCGGCTAATGACGATAATTACTTCGGCACCATCGTCGCAACTCGTCCAGGCATTAGCACGACGAACGTCATTCGAACTCAAACGCTTCGGTCCACTGGCTTTGCTTTGCCAAATAGCTCGGCGCCATCTGGCAAAGCAAGCCAGTGGCACACAAAACCAAAAACTCCGTGCGTGCAGACTGACGCTAGCAGCGTCAGCCACGCGATTCAATCTCATTCTGTCGGCACCGTTCGCATGTTGTAATGAGCTTGGCTAGGAAATAGCGTCTGCTCACCGCTCACAACCGAACCAACGTTTATTTCGTAAACATAGCCGCCATGAAGTTCATTCAATTCCAAGTTTACAGTTTTAAAATCAGCGGAGATCTTTAACCCACGAATCGGTTCGTTGTGTTCATCTTGATCATCACCTCCATATGCCGGCGTTGAAATGCGGCGATACGATCGAATGCTGTAGTTCTTCGCTTGGGTCGCACGATCCGCTTCGACAGGCTGAGTAAAGATGATCTCGAATCCGGTCGCTGTTGCTCTGACTTCATCGATCCCAAGTGGCAGCCCACCGTCGGCTTTCAACCGCACAATCGATCCCGTGTTTTGGCCGCCACCCCACCCGCTGTCATGAATGCTGCCCACAAACAGTTCACCTTCGGGGCTTACCGCGCAAGTCACCGGTCCTTCGAAGGTTGCTTCGTCTGCAACCGGGGTGCGGCTGAACATATAAGCCGCTCCTTGATATTGTCCGCCCACTTTTTGAAGACTCATGCGAATCAATGACAATCCGTTGTACTCACATCCGATCAAGTCGCCTTCGAACGGACCAAATGTCTTCTGTTTGCCCTTTGCCTTCAGCCCTTGAGGTGTATTTAGAAAGCACAAGCCATTGACACTGCGCGTCCACGGATGAGGCAAATTGACTGCGGGCGACTCGAAGTCAGGGGAGAAGCTAGGCTTGGTCTCGAGCTTGTTGATGAACCCATAACGCTTGCCGAACTGAAGATGATTCAGTTCATTGAATGGGTTGTAGTTTCCCTGATTGTCTGTCGCAAACAGTTCACCACTTGAATTCAATGCCAGTCCCATCGGGAATCGAAGGCCCGCCACCATCGGCTCGATGCGGTAAGCACGCGGCGAATCTGGTGATTTGTAGGGAATCAATTTCAGCGCCTGACCGCGCAGCTTTGCGGCCGCTTCACTTCGGTCGTCTTGCTGGCATGGCAGGGCCATGTAATAACAGCCGTCGGCGTCACGCTCTAGTCCAACAGCCCAGTCGTGATAATCCGACGTGTAACCCCAGCCGTCCACAATCACCGACTGATTGTAGGGCAAGATCGGAATTCCCAAATCACTTTCAGTCAGTCGAATCAAACTTGTCTTGCAAAGGACATCGACGCTGTTTGCATTTACGGATAATCCGTAGGGAGCGGGCAAGTCATCACTGATCGTTTCAAAGGCGTCCCCTAAACCGTCAGCGTCGGTATCATTGATTTTCAGAACGCGGCCCTTGAGCGAAGCGATAAACATCTCACCGGTCTCTCGCCAAGCCATGGCCGTGGGCATCTCATTCCGTGGCAGCGGCAACTGAACGGCCTCGTACCCCGGCACAACGGCTAGTTTTACAATCGGACTTTTGGCAACAGGTAAGTTAACAGGTTGCAGTCGATCGCCGGGTAGCGTTGTGGACAATCGAATGGACCACTCGATGCCCCCCGATGCCCTATCCTCATCAAGCTGCAAATGGGTTTCGTCTTGCACTCGCAATTGCACTGAAGAGTTCCAAGTCGCCGTTGCAAAATTTCTCAATGCTGCCGAAATGACGCCCGCCTGAGAAGTAACAACCGCCTGAGGCGCAGATTCAATTGAGACTTGATCTCCATCCTTCAAGTCAGTTAGCACCGTCTTCACTTCGAGTCCCGAGTCACCGATACCGATCACTCGCTGCGTCACACTCACCCAGCGCGAATTGGATTCATTCTGCAGTTCGAACCGACCTCGCCATTCGATACCCTCTTTTATATGTTTTAGCTCATCGAACTGAACAACAAACTGCTCCGAAGGTTTTGCATTCCAAGTCCGATGGCTCGCATCGACAATTGAAAACTGCTGCAAGAAATCGAGGTCATCAACGATCGGCGGTGCTCCGGTTTCCCAGTACCAACTCTTTCCGCGAGTATATTGCCGAGCCGTGTCGCCTATCCACCAACTTGCCAATCTCCCCGATTCCAAATCGAACAAGATGTTGTGTCGATTAGGTAAACCAATAATCAGTGGCCGCAAGTACTTTCCATTGGGCGTTTCAAGCACATCGGTTAGCGCATTTGCATGTTCACTTGTTCCCGCGTTGAAGTTGCGAACAATGCGGACTGGATTCGGTTTGGGTGGTTCAAACCCCGGGGTATTCAATGTCTTCCAGAGCGCTTCAAGTTGTAAATCCAAATCGTCATTGAGCACTCCTTTGGCCGCCGTTTGAATGGCGGGCATCTCCATGCGAGGAACAATGCGCGACGGATTGTGAACCCAACGTCGGAACCAACTTGGCCGAATCCGGTCCCCGAGCATCGTCAAGTCCGTGCCATGTGCGTTGATCGCGACCTTCGGCGGTTCGACGCTGCCAATCTTGTGGCAACTCTGACAACCGAATCCATCGGCCGTGACCAATCGCGCCGCCGCTAACTCCGCTGCTTTATCATGTGGCAACTCGGGCGTGTTTACTTGCCGATCAGGAATTCGATCATGCTCTACGGCCTCACTGACAATCGATTCGACTTCCTTTGGTGTCAATCGAAATTTTGGCATTTGCACTGATAACCAAGGTCGCTTAGGCGCGGCTTTTCCAGTTACAATCTCTGCCAAAGCTGTTTCACGCAGCTTATCGCCAATGCCAGTTAGCGAGGGTGGACTCAGCGTAGCCAACCGCGGCGCGATCTCAGGTTCAATCTCTGCAAGCTTTGCTACTGTGCTCGCCAAACCGGTCGTTTCATCTCGAGCATGACAGGCCACGCAGTTCTGCTCTTTCATCAATTGTTTTCCATCGATTCGCGCGATCGATTTGGGGTCCACCGTGGTCCAAAATGCTCTTAAAGAGTCGCGATCCGATTTGGAAAGTCCGAATCCGGGTCGCAAGTGTTTTGAATCACTTCTCGCCAAGCATCCTCCCTCCCAATCGCTCATTCTTCCGATTGGCATTTTCTTTACCTCCGACTTCAAAACGGAAGGCAATTGATGGCAAGCCGCGCAGCGATGTTCGGCGATCAATTTCTTTCCTTGTGCCAACACATCCTGATTTGGCTTCGAAGTCTTATCGACTTTTTCAGATTCGGCTTTACCAAGCGATTGCAAGAACAGCATCAAATCCGCTCGCTGCAATTCAGTTAAGGCAAACTTTGGCATTCGATGATCACTATTGACGCTTGTTGCGTCATCAAGCCAGCGGCCAAAAAAATCTTGGGTTCGCTTTGTCGCAATAAGACTTAAATCTCCTCCGTCGAATAGACTTCTTTCGCCTAGTTCATCTAGTTGATGGCAGGCCAAGCAACCGAGCGATACAAATGCCGTTCGTCCTTCAGCGGCCGAAGGATCGGTCCTTGGAACTGGCTCATCCTTTTTCCGCTGTTTGTCCCTGGGCTTTTGGTACTTCCTTGGAACATCGGATGACTGCGATGCAGCAAGCAGCGCTGTGGCAACCGCTTCAGCATCTGCGTTGTTAAGCCCGAAGTGTGGCATACGTTGATTCGAAGACGACTGTGTTGCGGTCAATCGCCCTACAAGCCATTCTCGCTTGAGATTGCCGTCGAGGTGCGTCAACGCGGGTGCAGTCAATGGCTCACGCGAATCGCTTCCGTCATGACAAGCCACACAGCGCAGTGCTCGACTGAGCTGCAAACCGCGATCAAAAGAGTCATCGACTGTGATTTCAGACCGATGCGAAAAGTATCGATGCGGAATCGGTTCTAGTTCGAACTGCGGCCCTGACCAGTACAAACCGATCTGTCGCTTGACTCCATTTCCTTCATATTCGATCTCAATCGGATGGCGGCCAAACTTCATTTCCACCGGTGGCGAATCGATCCATCGTGGCGCATCGGATCGGCTCTCTATAATCTGCTTTTCATCTAGTCGGATAATGATCCGCCCGGCCACAAAAGCATGAATTCTGAATAGTCCCGTTTCCTTGCTTTCAAGGAACCCAGCCCATTTCGCTTTGATTGGCGCCGTGCTTGCCTCTTGAAGATCAAAGCCTGTTGAATTCCAATTGAACAGTACATCGTGATCAAACCGCTTTATTAATCCGAAGGAAGAAGAATCAATTTCCGCGATGAGTCCTGGTAGAAACTCAGGTAGTTCGTCATCGTCAGGAACCTGTGCAAACGCGTTTGGCGAGCACATCGTCAACAATAGGAGAATTGACGGCCAGCCATAGCGGGAGTATGAGCTCAGTTGCATCGCGACTCTGCGTATCGAAATCAAAGTCATGAGTAATCCAGGTTAAGCGGTTAACTATTTTACCCTCAGGGCGCTTCGGGTAGTGGACTTCTATCGTGCCTCAAATCGTAATCTGCGTCAAATCGCCAGGGTGCAGGCTCGTTGTTAGCAGGATCAGGAAGCGCTCTTCGTGGTACGCGGGACTTAGTTGACGATGCCACACCGGCTCCGGTCGAACGTCCGCAACTAGAAAGCTAATTAATGATCGTTACCAATCATTGCGATGAGATCGCCGATTGAACGATGGGCTTCAACCGGATGGCGCAAGGGCCGCTTTACAAGGATATGATACTGGTTCTTCCGACCGACCTTCTCGCGCTCGATGAATCCGTCTTGCTCAAGATCAGCGATGATCCGCTGCACAGCTCGCTCGGTAATCCCAATTTTAAGTGCGACTTCTCGAAGGACCAACGACGAATCTTGCGACAGCAGGATGAGGACATGTGCATGATTCGTTAGAAAAGTCCAGCGGTTTTTTTCCGGCGGTGGCTTTTCATCCAAGGGCTTTGCTTTTTTTGACGTCGGTGTAGTTTTTGCCAAATTCGGCCTCGCTGGATAGCACCTGGGAGCGGTTAACCTTATTTTTAAGTGTATCCAGCAAGGTGCGACCTAGCAATCGCGACAAATTGTTCCCACTTCAGATTCTCCACGTTGGCTCGGAGTCTCTCCTGTTATTTGCGAGCAGTTTGCTGCGTCGTTTACTCTTAGGCAACGATAGCATTCCGAAGCGTAACTCTCCCAGACAGATGTGCTTGTCCGTCCACTGCAGCAGTGCGAGGTAGTCTTGCCAATAAGCTTTAAAAGTAGGTGCGACGGGCTGGGGAATAAAGATGTTGAAATGTGATACTTCTCGCTGAACACCACCAACTGGTTCCCACGCTCTGCCTGGGAACCCAATGATTGCGGGCTCAGCCTGCTGTCGCGACGATGGAACAGAGGAGGTAGGAGGCAAGAGACAGAGCCTCAAATGCAGTGTGTTCCCAGGCATGAGCCTGGGAACGAGCGTACGCCTGGGAACGAGCGTTTTAGTGGTGGCGATGAGCGAGAAGTGTCTGAAATGTCCGAATTTTTATTGACACGAGCAGGCCGATTATCTCTAATCCAAAATTGAGGGGAGTGTCTTTAGTTACCGCTATATCGTAGCATCGGTGGTTTCCGGCCCCTTTGACGTCTTGACTTAATAAGCTTGATGTCAATTTCTTGTTATTCTTTTTTCTGTGGAGGTATCAGATGTTGTTTCGTAGAAGTCGACCAGCGTTCACGCTGGTGGAGTTACTGGTAGTGATTGCTATTATCGGAATCTTGGTTGGACTGCTATTACCGGCTGTGCAAGCAGCTCGTGAAGCGGCCCGTCGAATGAGTTGCTCGAACAACCTGAAACAGATAGGTTTGGCGATTCATAATTATGAAAGCGCTATGAAATCCATCGGCCCTGGTGCTGGCTTTCACGGCGGCACTGCGATGACGGGTGTCGGTCCTGGTGGGTTGTATAATGGACCAGCTAATCAACGCGGTTCTCTGCTGGTCGCGTTGTTACCCTACATGGAGCAAACGACTGTTTACAACCAAATCGACTTTTCATGGCCTCTGGACGACGCGCGATTCGCTCCAACGGTCAACAACGGTATTTTGATTCGTGGATACCGTGTACCTTCGCATATTTGTCCTAGCGACTTCAATCCCATTTTAAGTCCCGGAGCCAATCAGGTTTCCCCATCCAACTATCATCCCAGCACTGGGCCTACGGCAGACATCAGCAACAGCGGCAGTTGCTCTTGCCCACTGTTTGCAACTTTTCAGTCTTTTTCGCTGGCAGGTACCAGCGTTAACAATCCTGCAGGACCCTATTGCCGCCGCGGCCTTCCGGGGACCACTAAGGGCCCCGATGGAAACACAAACGGTGCAGGCTATTGCGGCAAGTTGGCGGATGTCAAGGATGGAACGTCAAGTACGATTTTTGTGGGTGAAGTGCGAGCGGAGTGCTCCAATCACGTGCGCGCAGGCTGGAGCAATTCCAACAAGTGGGGGATCTTCACTCAGATCCCTATTAACTTTGACAGCTGTGAACCGGACGTTGCGACAGCAACTGCAAAGGGTAAAACTGGATGCGCGGCTCGTTGCACTTGGAATTCAGAAGTTGGTTTTAAGTCGCTCCACACCGGCGGTGCACAGTTTGTTTTCGGTGACGGATCAGTGCGGATGTTGACCGATAGTATCGACATGACAACTTATCAGCGTCTGGGTGCGAAAGCTGACGGACTCGTTCCTGGAGCCTACGAATGACCCGTGTTATAGCTGTATGTAACTGGATCTTTGTCGCAAGCTTAATCTTGTTGGCTGGCTGCGGACCGAGCGATAATCGTGTTTCCATTTCCGGAACGGTTGAACTGGATGGCAAGCCGCTCGGCGAAGCTACGCTAGGCTTCATAACCGAATCAGGCTCGTCGATGTCTAGCGCTTCAACCAGCCCCGATGGCAAGTTTTTTGCTAAAGTCGCTGCGGGCGTGAACAAAGTTTCGGTTAGCAAGCCTGACCCAAACGCAATCCCGGTAGCGGCGGTGCCCGATGAGCAAACGCTGTCACCCACTGATTCTGAGTTGGCTAAACTGCGAACTGCCCCTAAGCCTAAGACGGGCTTACCAGAACGTTTTGCAGATCCGAAAACGTCAGGCTTAAAGTTCGACATCCAGAGCGGAATGGAACCTCTCAGTATAAGCCTCACCTCCAAGTGAGCAGGTTGATTTACGCGACCTGTTTGCCTTAAAGTAATGCCCGCAAGCGATCGACGCTTGCGGGCATTTTCCATTCGATAGCGCAATCTCGGTCTGCACATTGCAAAACTATGGCTCCCAATAAGCCACTCAATGGACAATGTGTCTGCTACCAACGCGGGCTGCTACCAGCAGTTCCAATAAGCATGTGCACTAACAAAATCTAGAAATATGAGGGACCTATGAGTACCGAACAATCATCACCACTGCCGCCCACTGTTCCGTTCAGCCTCTCCCTCAAGTCATTCGTCTTAGTAGCAATCATCGGCAGTTTGGCGGGTGTTGCATTGGTGATGCTTGTCCATCCGCTATTCACCATGCCCGACAATCTAGGGAGCATGCCGCTCATACCATCACCAGAGTACATGGCCAGTTATAACTCCGCTTATCAAAAGATGTCGATCGGAAATTCAGCAGTCAACTTCAGCTTGATCGGTGTAGCTCTAGGCTTGGCGTTTGCCCTGCCTATTGCGACTCGGGCTCGTCCATTACCCAGTTTACTGACGGCCTTGCTCGGTCTCCTGGGCGGTGCAACAGGTGGTGCTGTCGGCGGATTTTTACTAGCTCAAGCCTCAACAACTCAAGGACGATTGACATTTCAAGGCTTCACTTTCGACCCGATGTTACAAGCTGTACTGTTTCAATCGTTATGCTGGGGAGGAATTGGCGCCGGCATTGGTGCGGCGGTGGGCGCCTACCAGAAACTAAAGATTAGTACCGGCGTAGCGGCAGGAATTGCTGGGGGGATAACCGCCGCAGTGGTTCACGCTGTCATTGGTTCAATTTTCTTCCCTGACACGGGCCTAGTAGACCTCATTCCTCCAAGTACCCTTGAAGGCTTCTTGTGGGCGATTTACTGCGCGAGCGCCCTGGCGTTAGCAATGCACTTCGTAATGCGACGAGCGCTAGTGGCCAAGTTGCGCTGAATTGAGAAGCTAGCTTGTAGCTGGTTTCGTAAGAAACCGGTCAGGACGTTTATTGCGTTTTCGCAGGTGTTTCACTATCTAACTTCGTGTGCGACACCATTCGCTCAGAGATGTCGCGAGATATAATTAAGGCTGACCTGGCGCTGCAGCCAGCATTTGTTATCTCCTTACGACTTGGATCTGTTATGAGGCTCGTTTCGAACTTCGCTTTGTTGTTTTCAGTTTGCTTTCTTATTCGGAGCGTGTCGGCTCAAAGCGACTCTGCAAATCTAGCTGACGCCAAAAAAGAAGTCCGCGAAGCGATTGATTCCGCTATCGCCGCCGGTGATCTGCCGGGCGCGGTAGTCGGCTTTTGGCACAACGGCGAGTGGTTGGTCCGCGACGTTTATGGCAACCGTGCGATGGACAAAGATCCAGAGGCGATGACACTTGATACCGTCTTTGATATGGCTTCCATTACCAAGCCCGTATCAACCGCCACCAGCATTGCGATTTTGGCCGAACGAGGAAAGGTTGACTTGGAGGCACCTGTCAAAACGTATGTCCCCGAGTTCACTGGCGATGGCCGCGATGCGGTGCTGGTAAAACACTTGCTTAGGCATACCGCCGGCCTGATTCCCGATAACGCGATTCAAGATTATCAATCCGGAATCGAAAACGCCTGGAAGAATCTTTACGCGGTCAAGATCCAGTCCACGCCGGGTACGAAGTTTGTCTACAGCGACGTGTGCTTTCAGTTACTTGGCAAGATCGTCGAAAACGCGAGCGGTCAGCCGCTGAACGAATTTGCAAAAGCCAACATCTTTCAACCGCTCGGAATGAAGGACTCTGGATACTTGCCATCGGAAACACTCCGTCCGCGGATTGCGCCTACTGAACCTCGCGACGGCGTCATGCTCCGAGGCGTTGTGCACGACCCGCGATCGGCGCTGATGGGCGGAGTCGCCGGCCATGCGGGACTGTTCTCGACGCTTGACGATATCGCTCGTTACTCGCAAATGATGCTTGGCCGTGGTACGTTCGAAGGTGCTCAAGTCATGAAGCCAGAAACTGTGCTTAAACTCACTGCGCCGCATAAAGTCGATTCACGCGGCGACTTTGGAGTGATGTCGCGCACCAATGGCTTTGATCATCACACGAGCTTCAGTTACAACAGCGGTGACGTGCTCAGCACAGCTGCCTTTGGCCATGGCGGTTTTACTGGAACTGTTCTTTGGATTGACCCAGCCCAAAATTGCTTCTTTGTTTTCCTAAGCAATCGGTTGCATCCGGACGGTAAAGGAAACGTCAATCGCTTGGCGGGGAAAGTAGCCAAGACGATCGTTGAACGCTGTCTACCGGCGCTTCCGGCTCGCGATCCACTAGCACCCGTGATGCATGGTGTCGACGTCCTCCGCGAATCGCAGTATCAATGCTTAAAAGGCAAACGCGTAGGACTGGTTTCCAATCACACAGGTCGCACGACGGATGGTGTTTCGACTGCGCAACTACTTCGACGCGCCGAAGGAGTACAACTGGTCGCGTTGTTCAGCCCCGAGCATGGCTTCGAAGGATTGCTTGATGAAGCGGGTATCGGTGATTCGACGGCTAATGAATTGAAGCTGCCGATCTATTCGCTGTATGGTAAAACACGGCGGCCCACCGCCGAGCAACTGGCGAACATCGATTGCTTGGTTTACGACATCCAAGATATCGGCTGCCGCTTCTATACTTATATCTCTACGATGAAAGAAAGCATGCTCGCCGCCGCCGAGCATGGCAAGCAGTTAATCGTTCTTGATCGCCCGAATCCTATTGGCGGCTTGGTTGTCGCTGGCCCCATGGTCGACCCTGGTCGCGAGAGCTTCGTCGCTTGCCACAATTTACCCGTGCAGCATGGGATGACTGTCGGCGAGTTGGCGCTGCTATTCCGCAAGGAGCTCGATTTAAAACTCGATCTACAAATTGTGCCGGTCAGGCATTGGGAGCGCGAACAAACGTTGGATCTGACCGGCCAAGAGTGGTTGGATCCGTCACCCAACATGCGCTCGCTGTTGGCCGCGAGGCTTTACCCTGGCGTTGGGTTGCTGGAAACAAGCAACATTTCTGTCGGTCGTGGTACGGATCGCCCGTTTGAATGGATCGGAGCACCGTGGATAGATGGTCGCCAGTTGGCTGCCTGGTTGAATGAGCAGAATATTCCTGGCCTGCGATGCGTTCCGCGAACTGTTATTCCTAGCACAAGCAAATATGAAAAGGAAGCATGCCATGGGGTGCAGTTCCTTGTAACGGATGTCAGCCAGATTGAACCGCTAGTGTTGGGATTGAATTTGGCTGCAGGGCTTCGCAAACTTTATCCGGACCAATGGAAGGCGGCTACTGCCAACACGTTGCTCGTCAATGCCAAGATGCGCGACGCCATCGTAGCTGGAGCCAGCGTCAAAGAGCTGCAAGAAATGTACGCGGCTGATCTCGAAGCCTTTAAACAGCGCCGCGCCGCAGTTTTGCTGTATTAGCAGTTGCGAGAGACGATCTCGATGATTTAGGCCGGCAAAAAGATGGGCGGTAAAAGATGAAAAGCAAAACAGTTGCTTTCCCGCCTTGCCCGTGGACACGCCGTCAGGCCGTTTCAAATGCAAAGTCGCCTATTCAAAACGCGACTTCGAAATTGAGCCCGACGAGAAAAGCGTCACGTTCGATGCCATTGGGGCGGGCGATGTATTGAAAGTCGGGCTGCAGGCTGAGCCAATTCCGTAGTCGAGCCTTGTAGAAAAGCTCGACTGCGTTTTCGGATGTCTGGCCGGTTGCGTCACGCACGACAGAACTGAACTCAACTAGTGAGAAACCAAGTCCTAAAGTATCGCCGTCTCTTCCGGGAAGTAAGCCTCGATAGACTAAACCCGCGCCGTAGTTACGAGTAAGCTGGTTGCGATCCGAGGGTGCCCAACTGAATTGAAAGAACCCGCCGAGGCCTTGTGTGGAATCTTGACTTTCGGTAATCAGCATCCGATCAACAGTAGAAAAGAACCCGTAGTTGTCTTGAAAGACTGAATTGCCATCTAATGACACTGTGTCACTGGACGAAAACCAGCTACCAAAGCGAACCACGGTCAATCTCGAAACCTCAAGATCTGCAAAGGGTTGGTAGTCTGCTTGACTGATAAGAAAAGTACCCCGATTTATGAAGGTCGTCCACCATTGCCCAATGTCCCGACCTTGATCGTAGACACCGCCGCCGACTCGCAGTTTGTCGCTAACTTGAAAAAGTGAAGAAACACCAAGGGATTGTGTTGGCCAAGTCGGAAGAGGGATGTTGGGCAAAGTGAGGAACGACGAGTTTACAAAATCGCCTCCTAAGTCCGCGAATGCAAAATCGACATTCGGATCTTGTAGCCCCAGCTTGACCAAAAATCGGTCGTCGCCAAATGAATGTCGATACCAATATTCGCCAAGCTGAGTAAGATCAGCGTCCTTGGGACTGGTATCTAGATTGCTGTAGAATTGGGCGTCGCCCACGAATTCACTTGTTAACGTCCGTCCGTGACTCGATTGCAGGTAGGTATTGAAGGTTCCGCCTTGCCACCAATTTGCTGTTCCCGTGTCGAGACCTAATATGACGTCCAGATTGCCTCGATAACGCGTAGCATTTTTTGTACTGATACCACCGCGAGAGTTATTGTAAGCCTGCCCACTGTAGAGATAGTTGGCGGTAACTGGGCCGATGCGGTGGAATCGGTCACCTAAAAGCGTTGCTCCTTCCAAATCGGTTGATTCCGTTTCGTCAGACTCGCTACTCTCATCGTTCGCTGACTCGTCCATGGATTCTTCAGACTCGTCAGAATTGTCGCTTCCTGCGATTGACTCGGATCGATCGCGGTCAACCGATTCCGCGCTACTTAGTCTTGGAGCATCGGAAGTCTCCATTAAAGACAATGGGATATTCAGCGGAGCCTGAATGTCCTGAATGTCCTGTCCATAACATTCCGTACGGATAGACGTCCAGAAGAAGGCCGCTATGAAGCAGGCTAACGAAACATTTGTGACGGTTATTCCGTTAGCAGAATCCATGCGGCTAATCCATTTTTCAAACGGCGTAGATTATCGCCGGGGCTTTTTTTTTATCGGCGGATTTCCATAAGAACCGGTTGACTTGTCATTTCCGCATGGATGTAGTGGCCGTATTGATTATGACGGGAAACTCTCCTGAGAAATTTCGGCAACTTGTCGGCTTAGGAGGCTTAGTCATGTACTGCGTCGTACTGTTATTTGCTTAACAGCGGGTGATAAGCGATTTCTGATTCGAGGAATTCGCTTAATACCTCAGGGGCTTTGTCAAATTTATGTCACTCAGAACTCAAATTGCGAGCTTGTTGCTTGTATTGTCACTGCTTCTCGTCGCAACGACGTGGGCTGTGCAATCGTTCGTGGTTATGCCTGCCTTTGCAAAATTGGAGCAACAGGGGGCAGAACGCGACGTCGATCGCTGCATTGATGCACTAGCGCGTGACGTCGACACTCTCTCCAACATCGCCAACGACTGGTCGGCCTGGGATGACACCTATCTCTACGTACAAGACCGCAACGAGACATTCGCGAATTGCAACTTGGTTGACGAAGCTTTCTCGAGTACGCACATCAATCTGATTTGCTTGCTTGACAAAGAGCAAAACATCATCTGGGGCGAATCAAGAGATATGGAAAGCCTGGAACTGATCGAAGTCCCGGATCTCTTTGAAGCACTCCAAGGAAAATCAAGCCCGATCACGAGACATGCCGCAATCGACGACTTTCACGAGGGCATCGTACTGTCGAGTAAAGGGCCAGTACTCTTGGCGTCGCGTCCGATTATCACAACCAAACGTGAAGGGCCGATTATGGGCTCGGTCGTGATGGGACGTTACTTAAACGATACTGAAATTGCAAGTCTGGCTGACCGAACTCACTCTGCACTCGACGTCTGGACCGTCAACGATTCACAACTACCACCGTCAGCACGAAATGGGTTGGATATTTGCAAAGCTTCCAACAACAGGTTCATCGAGGTCGTCGATACGAAACAAATTCATGCGTACCAAGTGTTGAAAGACATTTACGACCAACCTGCCATCCTGATTCGCGTAAATATTGATCGAGATATAACCACCCAAGGACGAGTATCCGCCTCTATGGCGACCCTTTGCAGTATTGTCGGTGGTGTTCTGACTCTTTTGACTATGTGGGTCGCCCTGCAGTGGCGAATCGTGGGCCCATTGCAAAGAATGGCCGCGCACGCGACTCGCGTGGGAAAGCATGACGACCTCAAAGCACGCTTACAATTAGAGCGGACCGACGAAATTGGAACGCTCGCCAGTGAATTCGACGACATGGTTGGCAGCCTGGCTGAATCCCGTAAAAAAGTGCTCGACACGGCTCATCGCGCTGGAATGGCCGAGATTGCTTCCGAAGTCCTGCACAACGTGGGTAATGCGGTTAACTCCGCCAACTGTTCGGTAGAAATGCTTGATGAACGGCTAGGCAAGTCGAAGCTCGGCGGGCTGGAAAAAGCAACCAAGCTTCTCCGCGAACAAGCGCCGCGAGCTGCCGAATTCTTCGGCAATGATCCGCGTGGTCTCAAGCTCATTGACTATATTTCCAGTCTTAATGACATACTCCTTCAAGAACGAGACGACAACCAGTCCGAGGTCACTCGACTTCGAGAAACGGTTCGTCACATTCGCGATGCAATTGCGACCCAACAAACCTTTGCCGGTCGCTCGAACTTCCGTCAGGACGTCGACCTGCAGTCGTTGATCGACGAAATCCTTCAGATGAACCAAGAGCTTCTCCGATCTTCCGAAATTCAAGTCTCAGTCAACCTTCCGTCACTCCCGGAACTACAGCTTAACAAAAGCAAGATGACTCAGGTCTTGGTTAACTTGGTTCGAAACGCGGTGCAAGCGATGCACGAAAAGCCCTCTGACCAGCGACGACTGTCGATCTCGGCCCAGGTTGTCGATGACGACGGAATCGAGATTGAAGTGAGCGATTCCGGAAGCGGATTCGGTGAGGAAGTGCGCAACCAACTCTTCACGCATGGCTTTACCACAAAAGCCGACGGGAACGGATTTGGTCTGCACTACTGTGCCAACGCAATACGCGAAGCAGGTGGAGACATCACTGCCGAAAGTGAAGGTGTGGAGCAAGGGGCTTCGTTCCGAATTCGGCTGCCTCGGGCTTTGCCCCATGCTATAGCCGCGAGCTCTTCGGAAAGAGCGAGTTAACCCAATACAATCAGCGACTGTTCCCTCAGAAATCTTCAACGCATAAACCATGACACTCACAACTGCCTTCCACCGAATTCTTCTCGTCGATGACAATCCGTCGATTCACGAAGACATCAAGAAAATCCTTCAGTCATCCGCTGATGATACGCTAGCCGAAGCTGAAGCAGATCTCTTTGGCGATGCCCCAGATACAAGTCAGGTAAGTTCATCGACGGAATTTAAATACGAATTTCACTCAGCCATGCAAGGGCAACAAGCCCTTGATATGCTGGAACAAGCGGTAAACAACGGTCAACGATTCAGTATGGCCTTCGTCGACGTTCGTATGCCGCCCGGTTGGAATGGAATCGAAACCATCAAGAGACTTTGGCAAGTTGATCCAGATCTCGAAGTCGTTATCTGCACCGCTTATTCTGACTATTCATGGCAGGAAATCGTTTCAGAGCTTGGATATAGCGATTGTTTTCTCATCCTCAAGAAACCATTTGAGGCGGTCGAAGTTCGACAATTGGCGATGACATTGTCTGCGAAGTCGACCTTGCGATTGGCACAAAAGAACCAACTGTCCAACCTTGAGCAAGCGATCGAAGAACGCTCGGCCGATTTGCGGCTTGCGAAGGAAGCTGCTGAACAAGGCAGCCGCGCCAAGAGCGAATTCTTGGCAAATATGAGCCACGAGATTCGGACGCCGTTGAATGGTATTGTCGGGATGCTTGAACTGCTGGAGAACACTCAACTAGATGCGACTCAGCAGCGTTATGTCCACTGTGCCGAGACCTCGGTTGACTGCTTGCTGAGTCTGATCAACGATATCCTCGATTTCTCGAAGATCGAAGCTGGGAAGATCGAACTCGACCCCGTCGACTTCAATCTCCGAGTGCTACTTGAGGATGTCGCCGAGATGATGGCCACCAAGGCTCAAGCTAAGGGTTTGGAAATATGCTGCGATTTACCAGCGGATTTCCCTACGACGATGCGAGGCGACTCAGATCGGTTGCGTCAGATAGTTCTCAATCTCGTCAGCAATGCAGTCAAATTTACCGAAAGCGGTCAGGTTGTCATTCGAGCCAAGGTCGACCCGGCGCGGTTCGAAAAAGGATCGCTCGTTCGATTTGAAGTCTCGGATACGGGTATCGGAATTCCTGATGACCGACAAAACCGGCTTTTTCAACTCTTCTCGCAGGTCGATGCATCGACGACGCGACGCTTTGGTGGCACTGGACTCGGACTTGCATTGTGCAAACGTCTGGTAGAACTGTTCGGAGGTGACATTGGCGTTACGAGTTCGCCCAATGCTGGTTCAACGTTTTGGTTCACAGCCTTCTTGAATCCAAGTTCCTGCGACCACGAGTCGGACGTCATGCCAAGCAGCCTTCACAAACTGCGAGTGCTTGTGGTCGACGACAATGCGACCAATCTAGAGATTACCAGTACACACCTGCGTCGTTGGGGAATCACTTGCGATGTGGCGGACTACGCCCCAACTGCCCTTTCAAAAATGAAATCTGCGGCAGCTGCTGGACGGCCATACGGATTGGCTATTCTTGATATGCAAATGCCCGATATGGATGGTCGTGAACTGGTTGAGTCTATCCGCCGAACAACGGAGATCGCTGACCTACCTCTGATGATGCTAACATCAATTGGGGAAGACCTGACACCAGAGCAACTCACACATTGGCGTTTGGCGGCTTATCTTAACAAGCCTATACGCCAGTCTCGGCTCTTTGATGCCGTGATTAGCGCGAGTTGTGGTGATTCGGTTAGATTGACACCAGCGGTAACGGACGTCGATTCATCTTTGCCTGCGATTGAATCCGACGCTGCGATTTTTGAAATCCTAGTTGCGGAGGATAACGATATCAATCAGGTGGTGATTCGAGAGCTATTGAAGCGAATGGGCTACCATTGCACCGTCGTGAATAATGGAGAAATTGCCCATGAGCTTGCTTCGACGCGTGTTTTTGACGCGGTACTGATGGACTGCCAAATGCCGGTTCTCGATGGTTTCAGTGCAGTAACCATGATTCGTAACAGCGAAGCCTCGCACGGCGGTTGGGCTCGCAGCGGCGGACGATTGCCCGTCATCGCTCTCACAGCGAATGCGATTTCCGGTGATCGCGAATTGTGTTTGGCGGCAGGCATGGATGACTATCTCACCAAGCCGATCGACCGAAAGAATCTAGAATCGATCTTGAGCCGCTGGTTGAAGGAGTCGAAACCAGTTGTTGCACCCAAGCAGGCTGTGTGTTTGTCATCGGCTGGGAGCCAAGACATGGTGCATCCGGAAAATGCAGTGTTGGAGGTTAACGAGACGCTCCCTTTTGATGGTGATGAGTTGCTTGGACGTTGCTTCGGAGACTGTGAAATGGCTGCTGAGTTGCTGGATATGTTCTCAGACTGTGCAACTAGCAATTTAAGTGCAATAGACGAAGCCGTCGTAAGTCAAGACAGTGCTTCGCTCGTCCGAATTGCGCATGCCCTCAAAGGAGTGGCGGGCAATTTGTCGGCAAAATCGCTGCATACGCGTGCGGCAGTGATCGATCGAGACTACCGACAGGGAAATAGTGATCTTACCGCCTTACTTGCTGACGTTTCCCTGATGAGAAGTGAAGTAATGCGTTGTATGGCTGCGCTGCCGAGTCTTCGCATAACGCTCGCAGCCTCGAATTCCAAATCGTAAAATTCTGATAGAACACATTAATCCAAAGATACCGATAAGACGTACCAATATGCAAACGACCAACGTAGCCAGCACAGCAACGTCTTCGAATGGTTTTCATCTCGGCAGCCTCGCGCCATCGAATACTTCGGCAACTTCTGCCTCGCAGCCCCAGGGGTTCATTGGGAGTGTCGAAAGGCTAGAGGATGGGTCCGCGGCTCTCACGCCCGACAAAGCTCGCTTGATGATCATCGACGACGAACCTATCAATGTTCGCATCATCGAGAAAGCGTTGCGACAAGCTGGCTATCGACAGATCTTTGGGCATACAGACTCGGAATCCGCATTGGAGACGATCGCATCGCAACGGCCTGATGTTGTTTTGTGTGACGTATGTATGCCTGTTTCAGGCATGGACATCTTGAGAGCAGTCGTTTTAGATCCGGTACTCGTCCATATCCCGATCATTATGGTAACTGCATCGGACGACGAATCACTTCGGGCCGAAGCTTTGGAGCTGGGGGCAACGGATTTGCTCTCCAAGCCTTTGCGTACAACGGAACTACTGCCACGAGTCCGCAATGCGTTACTCGTCAAGTCGCACGTTACTCACCTGCAAAACTACAGCCAAGAACTCGAACGTCAAGTCCGAAGTCGCACGGGGGAGCTTCTTGGGTCGCGAACGGAACTCATTCATTGCCTTGCTAGACTCGCTGAGTATCGTGACAACGAAACCGGACGTCACGTCATTCGGGTCGGACGATACTCGGGAATACTGGCTCGCAAGATGCGGTTGGATGAAGCGACCTGTGAGTTGATAGAGAATGCGGCGCCGCTTCACGATATCGGCAAGATCGGGATCCCTGATGCCATCTTGTTGAAAGAAGGGAAACTGACCCCCGAAGAATATGAAATCATGCAGCGGCACGTCGCACTCGGAAAGGGCGCGTTCGAGCCGATGTCGAATCACGAGATGCGAACCATACGCTCTCACACAGTCCTCGGAGAGATGATGGTAAACGTGAGTAGCTCGCCTCTGCTCACCATGGCTTCTCAAATTGCGCTTACGCATCATGAACGTTGGGATGGAAACGGTTACCCAATTGGGCTTTCTGGCGAAGACATTCCGATCAGTGGCCGAATCGTAGCGGTGGCTGATGTTTTCGATGCCTTGAGCAATAAGCGTCCCTACAAACCAGCCTTCCCGATGGAGAAGTGCTTTGCAATTCTCGAGGAGGGTAGCGGTTCACAGTTTGACCCGAAGGTCGTCGATGCCTTTAAGTCGGTTCGAGAAGAAATTCTCCAGGTGCGTATTGCCTTAGCTGACATCGATTGAAGAAAAAAGCATTAAAGCCAATTCGATACCTAAAGCCTTAACTTGAGCACTCTCTTGAGCGACGAAATTTGTAATCCGATATCAACCAGTTCAAGCTCTGACATTGACAGTCGGGTTGCGGAAGTCGCTATAGAACTGGACCGAATCCGTCAGCGACTCGGCGCGGATAACGCGGTACGCAGCGAGCTCGTCGTTTCCGCTAGCGTCGAATCACAACTCGAGCTTTGTTCAAAGTTGCTTCATCAGATCGACTCGTCAGCAATTGACTTACAAGAGCGACTAGGGCGTGTGGAGTCACACAACCATGAACTCAGTCTACAGCTTCAAGCTCGTTCGAGTGAATCACAGACCGATGGTTTGACTGGTATTGCCAATCGACGCTCCTTCGACCGGGAGTTCGCGGAAGCATGTACGACAACGCAACAGAGTCAATGTCCTTTGGTGCTCTGTTTCTTGGATATCGATCACTTCAAATCTATCAACGATAGTTTCGGCCATCATGTCGGTGACGCTGTACTTCGGGGTCTGGCAAAGCTACTAAAGGAACATGTTCCGAAGGGTACGCTTCTGGCCCGTTACGGTGGCGAGGAATTCGCCATGGTCTTCATGGGACTCTCAATCGACGACTCAATCGCGACCGTCGAACAATTGCGGCGCCTTGTTTGCGAGACTCTGTTTTGCATTAATGGCCAAAGTCTTAAACTAACTATTAGCAGCGGGCTTGCTCAGCTGGTCCCACAAGAACACTGCGAACATTTGATGCAGCGAGCGGACGCCGCAATGTATGCAGCTAAGCAATCTGGGCGAAACCGAACATTTTGGGATGGTCGAGGCCAACTTCATCTGGCTATATCGTGCACGTCAGATATCTGTTCGAGGGACATCAATGAATGTGAACACAGCCAGCCAATTATCGACCTAAGTATCGACAGTGCCGAGTCGTCGGCCATCGTCCAGAAGGCTCTAGTAACGAACAATGCCGCAACGAGTCGCCCCAATCGTGCCAATTGGTGTGATGGCGCCATCCTCTTTTGGAGCATTCGTCAGCGGCTCGCCGAATGGAAAGCGGGAGGTGCGCCGTTCTGCGTCATGGCAATGGAAATCGACAACGCCCAGCGAATTGCACAACAGCATGGAACCATGGCGCTTCATTTCATGATTCGGGCACAATCATTGCATCTTGATGCAACTCTTCGTGATATGGACATTGTGGC
The DNA here is from genome assembly GCA_031412515.1 of Planctomycetia bacterium. Classification (GTDB taxonomy): domain Bacteria; phylum Planctomycetota; class Planctomycetia; order Pirellulales; family Pirellulaceae; genus Aureliella. Next base: position 21,412 of record JANODD010000329.1, read on the forward strand.
ACGAGTGAATGCGTCACGCATGGTGGTAGTCTTTCCTAACACTAGCCTTGAATCTTTGTCACCGATCTTACGAAAACTCCATGACACGATGGACCGATTTGCATTTCCCACGTCCAAGCAAACAGTCGACTACTCGATCTCGATCGGTGTCACAGAATCAATTTTGGAAGATGATCCGCAACAACTAGTAAACCGAGCGGAAGAAGCACTTGCCTTCTCCCAAAGTCTCGGTATAGGAAGCTTTTCTGTTCAAAGCCAGTCCGAAGTTTGGAAACTGGATCTCGGACGGCTGAGTGCCTCGTGAATGAGGTGTAGCGGCCGTTCGGGCACCGATCTCACGGACAGATTGTTGGGCAGTCTGCGCTTGGATTGTCAACACTCGCGATTGCAATTGTGGATGAGCCAAAAACGCGCGTAACAACGCGTTTCTTCTAGCTTCATTCATTGGCCCCATTTTCACTCTTTGAGTTATTCATCTTGCCTCGAGCAGCCGCCAGTCGTTCAACAATATCTGAACGCGGCGGGGAAACTCGGCCAAGAAACTCGCACGCCAAACCGAGAACTTTGGGATTCGAATGATCCAGCAACTCCAACAATGGCGCGATAGCTGCCTCGGCTACATCAAACTTTTCGAGCCGTTGGATCTCGCGCAACAAGTAACTGTCCTTTTTCTCGTCCACCGTAACTTGGGCAATCAAATCGGCAACAAAAATCACCCCTTCGCTACCGTATTTCCTAACCGCGCGCAACGATCGCTTGCGAATCTCTTGGTCCGAATCAGCAAACAGGGGTGTCAATACAATTTTGGCTTGTTCGATTGGTAGATCAATACCGGAAATTACATCGATAGCAGCCAGCCGCACGCGAACGTCCATAACCGATAAAAGTTGTTTGACGCGTTCTAAAGCCGGAGCAGCTTCGTTGCCAAACTGGGCCAACGTTTGAAGTACTGCCAAAGTCAGGTCTGGGTTGCTTTCGACTTGCAGCAATTCAACTATTTTTGGCATTGCAGTGTCAACCGCTCGACCATGGCTAGCGATCATTGCCAATGCCGACAACTGAATAGGTCGATGAGTGCTTGTTAACTTCTCTATCACGGCCGGCAATGCGGGTTTGGCCACCGGTCCCATAGATCGCAGCGAATCCAGCGCGATCAATTGCACGTCGTTCGATGCATCGTTCAGAGCAATTTGCAGATGGCCAACCAATTCTGCGTTGCGTGGACCGAGCTCAAATAGCACTCGATTGGCACTTGCACGAATCGTTGCATTGGAATGGGTCAAAAGTTTCTGTACTGTTGGACTCGCTTGCCTGGCTTTGGATTGCAAACGACCAACTGCATCCAAACAGGCCAGTTGCACCGCAGGCTCCTCATCTTGCAAACCAGCTAATAACACCTGCATTGCTTTTTCGGGCAGCGGTCGAATTTGCCCTAACGCCGACGCACAACCACGGCGCACCGACGATTCTCGAGAGGACATCGATTGAGCGAGTATCTCAAAAACACTTGAGCCCATGGATCCCAATGCATCCGCAACCGCTTCAACATCACAGTTGGGATGGCGCAGCGTGTCGATCAACGCTTCGGCACCGTCCGTACCTAGCCTGGCGACTAAGTATGCGGCATCGTGGGCTACGCCAGATTCACCATTGGAAATTAGTTGTAAGAAATCGCCCTTCATTTCAGGAAGGAATTGCTGAAAATGATCTGAAAGTTGCCGGATCACTGCCCGACGTACCGACTTGTCTGAGTGACGCAAATTGCTGAGTAGTATCGATTGACATTGTCCTGAATTTATGCGACAGCTCTCTAAAACATCAAGCGCAGCGATTCGCAGATCAATATCCTCGGACACGACCGATCCGAAAATAATGGCTGCGATCTTTTCATCTATGATCGGAATTTTCGCGAGGGCACGTACAATACCACTCTGCGCAAGCGGTGTGCTTTGTGCAAAGGCGGCTAACAAATCTGTTCGGACAGAATCACCAAATGCTGCAAGTGCGCTGGTCGCTTCTTCGCGAACTCTTTCATCTTTGTCATCTAACAACGAAAGTAGTTCTCTCGTCGCCGATATAGCGGGTGGGCCGATCTTTGCTAGTCCCATGGCTGCTTCAGCGCGAACGTTGACTCGCGGACAAGCGAGAAGTTCACGTAAGCCATCAAGGGCGGCGGGACCAATACTTGCCAGCGCCAAGGCTTCACGATGATCTTGATGCAGTTCCTCGTTCTTCCTTCCACCAACTTCTTTCTTCAGAGACTCTACCAACGCCGGAACTAGAGGTTGGGCACTGCTCCCCAAGCCGATTGCTGCCTCGAGTATCGTCAAACGCACCTGAGCATCCCGCTCCTCGAACAGCAATTTGGACATGCGTTCGATGACTCTTGGATCCGCAACAGATTTCCAAGAATTCAGCTTGACTGCTGCCGTTCGACGGACATGAACGTCTTGTGAATCAAAATCTGCGAACCACTCCGGCAACGTTTGATTGTCAATTTGTCCATACAGTGTCGAACTAAAGATGATACAAAAGCAGACCATCACAACAACGGCCAGACACCGACAAAAGAAGGCGGGGTTTGTCACGACTGTAGCCCCAGAAGCGATTCCGTGCTATCACCAAATCGATGAGTCAATACTCCCGCTTGTTGCAACATGGTCAATAACAAATTGCTCATCGGCGTCTCGCGATGATATTTCCAATGCCGGCCCGTGCGAAGAGAGCCTCCACCTTTGCCCAGCAGTATCACGGGTAAGTTAATGTGATCGTGTCGGTCACCGTCGCTGATCCCACTGCCGTAGAGAACCAGAGAATTGTCGAGTAAATTCGTCCCATTGGCTTCTTGAATCGACATCATCTGCTCGATCATGTATCCCAAAATGGAAATATGGTATTGATCGATTGCACGCAGTTTTCGGTTCTTCTCTTGGTCGTTTCCGTGGTGCGATAATTCGTGATGCCCATCGGTAAAACCAAGCCAGGGATAGTTTCGATCCGTGGCCTCCTTGGTCAACATAAAAGTGCATGCCCGAGTGCTATCGGTCTGGAAAGCCAGGACCATCAAATCGCACATCAGTCGCAGGTGTTCATCAAAGTCATCGGGAATTCCCGTGGGTCGCTGAACATTCGTTTCTCGATCGCCCAATGTGGGTCTCGAATTCTGAATGCGTCGTTCGACTTCACGGACACTGGTGAAGTACTGATCGAGTCGCCGTCGGTCAGTTTGACTTACATGTGCAGTCATGCGATGCGAATCGTCTAGCACATGATCCAAAATACTTTTGCGGTAGAAATCAGAATCCTCAAGTGTCGATTTGAAAATGTCGTTCTTATTGCCCCCGAATAGCCGGTCAAAAACATGTCGTGGATTGATTTCATAAGGGGCAGGCGATGTCGGCGTGCGCCACGCAATATGCGTCTTGTAAGTTCCGCTGAATCCAAAAGCATTACCCGAACGTGGTGACTCGCAACCTAACTCCAGACTTGGCAATCTCGTTGCGTTGCCGACGTGCTGAGCGTAAACTTGATCAACGGACAGACCAGCTTGAACGTTGTCTTGCGATCGAAATGCTTGCGTTCCCGTCAAGAAACTGGTAGCTCCCTGTCCATGGCCACAGCCATCTGGATCGCCATTGATGTTCGCGGTATTGTGATTCAAACCTTCGAAGCAATTCAAGTAGTCGCGAGCAAAGGATAACGGTTGGAGTGACTGTGGGATTTCAACCAGTAAACCTGCATATTTCGGGAACCATGTTCCCAAATGAACACCGTTAGGAACGTACCAACAGCACATGCGTACGGGCGGTTGGTCGACATTGGCACCAAAGGTCCAACTACTTTGACTTTCCAGCCACGGAAGCGCCAGTGCAGTCCCAAGTCCACGCAAGACAGTTCGTCGACTAAAGTGGAATTGGGATTTCTTTCTCGACTGGAAATGCGACATAGCGACACTCGATTCGGATTGTAGCGGGCTAAAGTCAAGCAATGCACGACGGCGGAACGTCCCGGCAGGTTGACGACTAGTGTGAGTCTCTATTTCTTCTGGGCAACGGATGTAGATAAAAATTGAGGGCTAGTTACGATGCCTTTTATCAGTTGATCCGCTTGGTAATTGTTGGCAACCAAGTGTTTACGAATCGTTTCCACAGTGCAATAATCGGCTGGCTCCAAACCTCTGCCTAAGCCGTAGATTAACATATTTTCTATCAAACATCTAGAAAAACGTTTGGTCTCGCTGGTCACCAACAACGAGCGAAATTCCCTGGCGTCACTAAATTCTCTACCGCCAGGCAATTCGCCGCTTGCTTCAATTGGAAAGACACCATCGGTTGATCGCCAGCGCCCAATAGCATCAAAATTCTCTAACGCAAACCCCATGGGATCCATCTGGTTGTGACAACTCGCGCATTCAGCTTGTGAACGGTGACGCTGCAACCGCTCGCGCAAGGATCCCGATTGTTCTGACTGCGAGCTTTCGTCCAGCTTTTCGACCGAGGCTGGTGGCGGCGGCGGAGGTGTTCCTAAAATCTGTTGCAGGATCCACTGCCCTCGCTTGACAGGTGATGTTCGATTGGGATTGGACGTCAACGTTAATATCGAGGCCTGGGTCAGTAATCCACCTCGCTGTATTGGGTTCATCTGTACCATAGTGAAAATATCATTGGTAAGGTCGGCTTCGGCGTTCATTCCGTAATGATTAGCCAATCGTGCGTTGACGAAAGAGTAGTTCGCATCCAGCATCTCAAGTAGGCTTCGTTTGTTCCGGAAAATGTAACCAACAAAGGCCTCCGTCTCGCGTCGCATATCGTCGCGCAGGGCATCATCAAACGATTCAAACCGCTGTCTATCCGGCTGGATATCGACTAATTTACGCAACTGTAACCACTGACCGAAAAAACTTTCGATGAACGATTGCGACTTTGGATCCTGAAGCATTCGATCGACTTGCTCCGTGATTGTCGATCGAAGTGAACCGTTGGATGCGGCTTGCATCAGTTCATCGTCAGGCATCGAATTCCACAGAAAGTAGGAAAGGCGGTTGGCCAAGCGATATTCCAATAATTGAATCGCTTCCCTGGGATCGTTCGAGTCATCGGGCGATATGGAATCGGCTTTCAAGTGATGCAAGAACTCGGGCGAAAGCAGTACAAGTGTCGCTGCGATTTGGATGGCACGTTCGAAACTTTCACCACGAAGCAAGGCAGTTTCAAACAGCTCGATCGATGGACGCAACTCAGCTTGCAAGATTGGTCGGCGAAAAGCCCGTTGCGTTAGACGTTCGAGAATTTTGGTGCCGCATTCAAGCCTCGATGAGTCGCTTGGTTCCGGATTGCAATGAATCATACGAAGGTGACTGGAGGACAGTTCATGTGGCAATTTTACCGGGCCACGAACAACCATCGAGTCGACGTGCATTCCCCGGTTGCCACCATACCGTTGGTCACCACCGGAGTTGGCTGTAACTTCTCCATCAACATTAGCGGGTGTTTGGTAGGTCTGTCGATCGGCTAACTGGACGCTTACCATGTGATCATCCTGGCAAACGTCCATCCAAAATCGGTAAACGATTGTTTCATCTTGAATACGGACTGCATCCAAACGCCGAATATCCGTACCAAACCCGATTTGCAATGTAGGCGGTGGAACATGATCGGACACACCGACTCGAACTAAACTAAAATCGGCCAGGTAGCGACCTGGGCGGAGACGATGTTCGAATTTGGCTGGTGCGTCTTTCGGTAACGGATAAGTTGCAAGTCCGATCAATTCAATAGGAGGATGATCTGTTGCGTCCGGCAAGTGAATCGCTATCTCGACGGCTCGCTCGGCCGCGGCTAAGTAGTGTTCCACATGCATTGGCGACACGCTCAATGCGGATGCGATGTTGTCAAATCCGAAACTGATTTCGTCGGCGGGAAAATCCTTAGCCACATCGATTTCGATTCCTAGCAAATCACGCATAGTGTTATTGTATTCTTTGCGATTGAGTCGACGAGCCATGGGCGCTGCTGCGACTTGATCGGAACCACACATCGATTGCAGGAAGTCGTTTTCGATCCAGTCGACCACCGTTAGCAGATGATCTGCTGAGGGTCGAGGTTCGGTTGCTGGGGGCATTGTGCCACCGTCGATTACGTCCCAAACTCGTAACCAAAGCTTGTCTGCCTGAAGGGCTTGTTGGTGATTTGAGAACTGATCTAAGCTGATTCCCGCTTCTGCATTGCCTTCACAATGACACTTTATGCAGTACGAGTCCAAGAAACGCGAGACCTTTTCTTGAAACAAATCGCCAGCAATTAAATGGGAGCCGCAGGTCAAGTACAGCAGACATAGCCCATGGATATATAGTTGAACTAGGATTCGATTCGGTCTAAGCAAGTGCATTTTTCTCCCACTCAGTCGCGTTGGAAATAGGATGATTGATGACCGCCTTTTACCCTTTACATCCTAAGCAATAATACCGCTCAAGTATACATGTGCATTTGCTGCATTATGCCTGTTTTCCTAAGCCTGAGCCGCTAGCCGATTCGCAGCGACCAAAGATCGGCTAGCACCTCAGGCTCAAAACACTTGCAATTTGATCGACTCTTAAACCGGACGACCTCCATAACCGGAGGAGTCCACAATTTCGAGACCTGGCGCCGCGAAGAGTTTTAGCCGACCGTGGGCTGGTCTATCGCTGAGGCCGCAACATCGCGAGAGCTGAGCGTCAGCGACTCGGCGAAGCGTTCTGTGCTAATACCATAAGCCCTCGTCGCCTTTCATTGCCCACGTCTCGATTTAGTGAAAATCCGAACAATCCGCAGATTAAATCTGCGGGATTTTCACCTCTGCAGTCTTCCAATCTCTTGCGGTTAAGATCGATCCAGGGTGCAACCTCTTCATGTCGAGACAAGCCAAACCGTGCTACCGGCACATGAACATGTGAGGACAAATGTTCTACACTCCTCGCACCGGTCACCCAGACCGGAGCAAGTTAGTCGAGCCGCTATGCGGACGGCCGAACCCTGGGAAAGGCCCACATACAGTGGAAGCGTTTTTCGCTTCCATCCAGAACGGTTAAACTTGGATGAAGTGTTCTCCTGGTCGAATCTAGCTCCCCGTCTTCAGAATGTGCACGAACTGCTAGAACCTTGAGACTTCGACTTTTCTGGTCGTCACTCGCCCCCGAAATTTTGCAGGTCAATGAAGCTTTCAGCAAGATCAAGCAGGCGTCCACCTTTGTGAGAAACGGTTCAGCTACCCCGGCTGCAAACTTCCGAAATCTAAATATTCCTATCATGGGCGATCGCCAGTAGTAAGAGACAAGTTGACCTGCCAAATCCGCGGCCCATCACTTATCGTATCCCGAACGCTAGCGAGTGGAAAACTACCGCAACTCGCCAACGCAGAGGGATACGAAATAAAAAAGCCCTTAACAGCTTCGGCCCGAAGTGGCGACACATTAATAATGTACCACTACTTCTCGGCTTGATTTTCAAATGTGGCAACCATGCTCGCCATTGCTTTTTCGGTCATCTGATCCGCCAATTCACTTACTGGCGACGCTTCCGTCGATTCGAGCGGTTGCATGCCCGACTTCTCTGCGACCAACAACTGAAGCAACATCCCCAACATGCCAGACCCCAGAATGCCCGAGCCCAGAATTCCAGAACCTAGACGTGAATCATCTGCGCCTGGCGAACTGGATACAAATAATCTTTCCGGCACCAACGGCTGTTGGCTGGTTGAGAATTTGTCCGCAACCTCTTGAAGGGCATAGAGTCTTGGATCTCCGAACGAACGGATCCTGCGCAGCAGCACGGTGGCTTCTGACAAACCGATTTGCATAATCTTTTGACTTTCTCCCCGACCAGCGAGAACGCGCTCCTGACTGTCCGCTTCGGCGAGCAGAACCTTTTGTTCCGCTTCGCGACGTGAACGTTCGAGGGGTGAACTGTGCCACGAAAGGCATTGCGCACCGGTGGAATCGCGAGTACCCAAGGGACTATCTAATGGCCATTCAGGGCACTACGCTAGTTCATAAATGGTCCTAACCTTCGATTTAGAGGCACACTTGACTTCGCTCTCGCGTCCGGCTAACCTCATACGCATCCTAACTGAGTAACAAAATATGCAACGCCTACTTCTAAACCTTGAGCTGCTTCAGCTCGCCCTCGCAACAAGCGAGCGGTTGGGGTAGGTCGGTGCATATTTAATTGAAATTGCTTGCCAACCCCGATGCTCGCTGAGCCTCGGGGTTTTTTCGTATCCCGCAGACTCAAGGAAGACTAAGGATTCGCAAGCTGGAAGTATAGAAACGCACTCGCAAGCTGGAAGCATACGCCGCTTGCGCAAGCTGGAAGCTTACGCCACTTAAGGGAAAAATGATGTCAGATTCACAAAATGCTCGCCGGATTAAAATTTTTGATACCACTTTGCGCGACGGTGAGCAATCACCTGGGGCAAGCATGAATCTGGCTGAGAAGCTTGAGGTCGCACAGGCTCTAACTGACTTGGGTGT
>JANODD010000330.1:0-25786 GCA_031412515.1 Planctomycetia bacterium
AACAATTTCTGAACAGGCACGGACCCGCTCAGGTAGGCTTCGATTGCTTTATCAGCAATCTCACCGTTTAATGTGATAAAGCTCTCGCTTTACCACGACTAAGTTCGTGAGCCCTGCGGCTCACGCACGAAACCAGCTACCTAACTGTCTAACCCACCACCGTTGCGCTTGCAGCGGGCGCGTACTGTTGTTCCATCTTATCGAGGCACCGCGCAATTTGACGGACGGCTTGTCGCAAGCGGTTTTCATTCTCAACCAGAGCCATGCGCAGGTAACCTTCACCGGCAGGTCCAAAGCCGGTTCCTGGACTGACTGCAACGTCGCCGTGTTCGAGCAACATCATGGCGAAGTCGAGCGTATTCATGCGTTTCTGCCATTTTTCGGGGACCTTGCCCCAGACGAACATGCCTGCCTTAGGCGTGGACGCTTCCCAGCCGATACGATGCAGGCCTTCGACCAAGACATCGCGGCGGCCTTGATAGATCATCGATTGGTTTTCAACGGCAGCTTCGGTATCTCGCAGTGCTACGATCGCGGCGATTTGGATCGCTTGGAACATGCCATAATCGTAGTAGCCCTTGATAGTCGCCAGACCGCGAATCATGTCGGCGTTGCCTGTGCAGAATCCGACTCGCCAGCCGGCCATGTTGTAGCCTTTGCTCATCGTCGTGAACTCGACGCCGACGTCTTTTGCCCCTTCGCTGGCCAAGAAACTTGGTGGTTGATAACCATCGAAAGCCACGTCGGAGTAAGCGAAGTCGCTGATGACCATAAAGCCGTATCGTTTTGCCAGCTTCACAACTTCGTCAAAGAAACCCTGCTCCACTGTTACGGTCGACGGATTGTGGGGATAGTTGATGATCAGCAACTTCGGTTTCGGATAAAAATGCTGACAGGTGTAAGCGATGTTGGCTAAGAACTTTTCGCTGTCGGCAACTTCCAAGGCAACCACATTGCCGGCAGCCAAAATCACGCCGTACATGTGGACTGGAAAATAAGGAGCAGGGATCATGGCGGTGTCGCCAGGTCCCATCAAGGACAGGCACATGTGGCTAAAGCCCTCTTTGCTGCCCAAGCACACGATGGCTTCGGTTTCCGGATCGAGCCGCACGCCGTACTTACGAAAATACTTGCTCGTCAGCTCGCGGCGCAGATTCAGCAGGCCGTTTGATTTACTGTAGCCGTGATTGCGTTCGTCATAAGCCGCTTCGCACAGTTTCTCCATGATGATGCGTTCGGGTGGATCGGATGGATTTCCCATTCCTAGATCGATGACATCATTTCCGGCACGCCGTTTCTGGTAGAGCGTGTTGTTAATTCGCCCAAAGAGGTAGGGTGGCAACCGGTGAACGCGCGACGCATATTCGACGCGAAAAGGCTGACCAGCGTTATCGTTTGGGACCGATGCAGAACCGTTTTGTTCGTTCATAGCAGTTGAAATTAGGTGTGCAAAAGTGGCGAATGAGAATCCTTCAGCCGCTCATTGTCACCTTGGCCGCAAATTTTCGCCAGCGGGTTTAGATTTCCGCCGTTTTGCCTGCTAGTGAATGTCGAGTTCGAAAAACGTCCCAGAAAGTTTGACTTTGAAAAACTGGTACGCTAGCTTATCGCCTTTAGGTTGACGAAGATGACTCGCGAGAACGAAGACCTGCCAAACCAGTCTATTCCGACTATTGCAGTGGAAAAACCAATATTGTTGGAGGCATCGCCCGATCTTGAATCGTTACCTGTTCCATCCAACATAGGGCGATATCGAGTCGAGCGTTTACTTGGCATGGGCGGATTTGGAGCTGTCTATCTGGCTATGGACAGTACTCTAGCAAGAAAAGTTGCAATCAAAGTGCCCAAAGGGGATTTTCTAGCTGAACAGCAATTGGAAGTCCATCTTAAAGAGGCGACAATTGCTGCGTGTCTGGAGCACCCGAATATCGTTCCTGTATATGACGTCTCAAGTGCGTCTGATTTTCCGTTCTTCATAGTTGCAAGATTTATCCCCGGGACGGACCTTGCAAAGAAACTGAAATCGACCGGAGTAACACACTCCGAAGCGGCTTCCATCGCTCTCGCAATTGCAGAGGCCTTGCATCACGCACACCAACAAGGGCTGGTTCATCGCGACGTGAAACCCGCCAACATCTTGCTTGATGACATGAACCACCCTTACTTGGCGGATTTCGGACTTGCTTTTCGAGACTACGAGCGAGGAACTGGACCAGCCTTTGCCGGAACTCCGCATTACATGAGCCCTGAACAAGCGCGTGGTGAAGGTCATCGCGTTGATGGACGAAGCGATATCTATAGTTTGGGGGTAGTGCTATACGAAATGCTGGCAAGACGTGTCCCGTTCAACACCGAATCCCTCAGTGTTCTACTTGATCAAATTGCGACCTGCGACGTTTCTCCACCGAGGCAATGGGAACATCGGATTCCAAAAGAGCTGGAGCGCATATGCCTAAAAGCGTTGGCGAAGAAAGCGATTGAACGGTACTCGACCGCGAGAGACCTTGCGGATGATCTCCGCGTCTTCCTTCAGGACACTCCGCAGAACGAAACTAGTGTCCCAATGGAAGCACCAAACCAACGGACGGACACGATTCACGATGGCAAAGACATCACTCCGACAAGCTTTCGGCCATCCTCTGAAAACCTGCCACAAACGATCATACCGAAAGGTCTTCGATCGTTTGACCAACATGACTCATACTTTTTTTTGCAATTGATTCCTGGCCCATGCGATCGTGATGGAATTCCTGAAAGCGTTCGATTCTGGAAGAACAAAATCGAGAGGCAATCCGCTGAGAAACCATTTCAGGTTGGTCTGCTTTATGGCCCGTCCGGCTGCGGAAAGACTTCGCTCCTGAAAGCCGGCATTCTTCCTGTTCTTTCTCCCGCTATCAAGTACGTATACGTCGAAGCGACGGATAGGAACACGGAACAGAGTCTCAAGTTAGGACTGCTTAGAGTCCTCGATGGTGTGCGAACATCAAGCGAGGGACGTTTTTTATTGGGCAAGGATTTAACACTGGCCGAGTTGATGGCGAATTGGCGAAAGCACGGAGAAGTGAACCAGAGTTCGAAAATTGTCGTCATCATCGACCAATTTGAGCAGTGGTTACACTCTTGGAACCCAAACACGTCGTCGGATTTGATCAATGCAATTCGTCAGTGTGATGGCGAGCGACTTCAGTGCATTATTTTGGTTCGCGATGACTTTTGGTTAGCAACCTCGCGTTTCATGCAGCAATTGGAAGTTCCGTTAGTCGAGAACCATAATGCTCGTTTGGTTGACCTGCTTGACAAGCCCCATGCGATCCACGTTTTGACTTTGTATGGTAAAGCATACGGCAGACTTCCGGTGGATGTAGTTGACTTCAAACCAAACCAAAAAGAGTTTCTAAAGCTTGTCGTCGAGGGACTCGCACAAGACGGGCGAGTTATCTGTGTTCGACTGGCTTTGCTGGCCGATATGCTCAAATCCAAACCGTGGATCCCGGCTACCTTGCATGAAATAGGTGGCGTCGTTGGAGTAGGATCCAACTTCTTAGAAGAGACCTTTTGTGGAAAGAATGCTCCAGCCCAACATCGATTTCACCAACAGGCAGCTCGAAACGTTTTGAAATGTTTGATGCCAACCGATACCAAGAATATCAAGGGTAGAGAGCGCTCGATTGTCGAGCTGCGATTGGCATCCGGGTACTCCGACCCGAATGCGTTTGATGGCCTCCTTGATATGTTGGATGGAGAGCTTCGGTTAATTACGCCGGTTGCGAGTGAGTCAAATTCGGAATCGTACCCATCCGATGAAATGGAAGGCGTAAACCAACTGACTAAGGCGCGGGATTTTCAACATGACAGTTTGAGTTACCAGTTGACGCACGATTTTCTGGTTCCAGCCATTCGTGACTGGCTTACACGTAAGAGTCGCGAAACCTCAAGAGGACGCGCGGAGTTAAAGCTAGTGGAACGATCAGAGGCATGGCAATCGACACGTGAATCAAAACAACTTCCGAGCGCGCTCGAGTGGTGCCAAATTCGCCTTTTGACTAGTCCGAAAACATGGTCTGCAATTCAGTCAGAGACAATGCGCCGTGCCCGTACGGTATATGCGTTTCGTACCGCGCTGCTGGTCATTGCAATAAGTGTTATTGTTGGCATCGGTTGGTCAGTGGCTCAATGGGAAGTAGCCGAAATGCAAAGAAGAACTCGGCGAGAAAGTGCCTTGGCTTCTTTGCAAAACGTCCCAGCGGGAGAGCTGCTGGCGGAGATTGAACGGAATCGAACGATTTATCCTGAGGTCGAAAGTACGCTTCGAAGTTGGACAAGCCACTCGGAAAAGGATCCCGAAAAGCGACTAAGGGGCCATCTGGCGTTGTCGACATTTGAGGAAATCGATTTCCTCTACACCGCCATGTTTTCCACGGATCCAAGTCGACTTCCAATGTTTTTTCAAATGTTGAAGCGAAATAAAAGTGAAGTTCTGAGACGACTGAAAGAAGAGGACATTACGCAAATCATTCCAACTCGTCTTTTGCATGTATGTGGAGCAAGAGCTTTTTTCGATCCTGCGGAACTGGAATTGCAAAAGGGACTTTCCCGTCGAGTTATCAGTGCTTTAGAAACGATCGACCAGGAGTCGCTGGTCGATTGGTTAGCGGTCCTAAAACCGGTAAGCGCCGTCATCTTAGAACACCTAACGGTTGAGGCCGGTAAAGAAAATGGCTTTGAACCTTTGGTCGGCACCACAATTCTTGCCGAGTACGGTGGCCTTGACGTTGAATTGTTATTTCAGGCCGTACTTCGAACGGAGCCGCGGCACATACAACTTCTAGCTCCGAAGCTGGCCAGTGCTGCGGACCAGCTGGAAACCAAGATCCGCTCGAATCTCTATCGAAACAACGTTTCACCCCCGAAAGGACATGATCCGTTTACTAACGTCAACCCAGAAGAGTTTCGAAATCAACTAGCTCTGACCAAAACTCGATTAGCAATTTTGCTGCTTCTTTGGGGACGCTTCGATGATGTCTGGCAGGCCATTGAAGATTTGGATGATCCACGGTTTCGCTCCAGCGTTGTCCATCACTGCGTCGCAGCCGGAATCGATCCATCCGCTTTGCTCAAGGAATTCGACAAACAAACTTCACCCAATATTCGTCAGCTAATATTGCAAAGTCTTGGACGATATCCTCGCACTAGCTTCGCGATTGCAGAACGTGAGGGTGTAATTGGCGTCTTGTTGAAAGTGTTTGAAAGCGACTCAGACTCCGGCGTGCGATCGGCTGCTGAATGGGTTGTGCGGAGTTGGGGGTATGGGGAACAATTAGCCTCGATTGAGTCAAAACTTGCCGGTATTCCGAATGTGAATAATCAAAATTGGTTCGTAAGCAAGTCAGGGATTCCATTCGCGATTCAAGTCGGTCCAGTAGATGGCATCGTTGGTACAGCGAAGCATGAATGGGGAGGCACGGACATTGAAGATAGTGAATCTCGTCGAGTTCAGGTTGATCGCTCCTTTGCGATTGCAACCAAAGAAATAACGCTGTCCCAGTTTGCCGAATGCATGGGAGGTTGCAAAGAGCACTTTCACGATGGCTTCACGACCGGAATCGATTGGGCCAGTCGCACAATGGACTCACCGGCCAATAACATTGCCTATCTGGATGCGGCGATTTTCTGTCGATGGCTCGGAGAAAAGGAAGGCATTCCGGAAGAGGAGCAGTGCTACCCGCCACTCGGCAAAATCAGAGACGGCATGATCTTGCCGAAAGATTTCCTGGATAGAAAAGGATATCGATTGCCAACTCGCGTCGAATGGGAAATGGCTTGTCGGCAAAGCAGCTTGACTCTGTTTCATTTTGGATCCGATTTTGAGATCATGAACAGTTATGCTTGGACGATTGCAAATTCTAGTAACCATGCTCACCCGGTTGGGGTGTTGATGCCAAATCGACTTGGATTATTTGATATCCACGGAAATGCATTCGAGTGGTGCGCCAATACGGAAGAGCCAAATGAACCAATTCCATTCGGTGAAGTTCGCCGCGACACGATCGGCGCACTTACTTTTTGGAAGGAGAACAGTGGTTATCTCAAAGGTGGTGATTTTCCGGTCGCCTGGTCCATGCACCGTTCTGCAACACAAGTAAAAGTTCAACTAAAACATTCTTGGCCAGCATCAACCATCCGAGTCGCTCGGACAATGGTAACTCCAAAATTGGCCGTCAGACTAGTCAATCACAATGGAGCGGCGGTGCAGTATATGGTAGCTGGCGATGGTTTCCAGTCGTTAAAGATCGAGTCGCCTGAGTCTATTCAAGTCGAGCAGACCGTGCGCCATGATCTCAATGAAACGATGATCACCGTCTCGGCAAAACCCGGGCATTCAATTCCCGACAAATACAAAGTCACCGTCCACGACACCCAGTCGGGTAGCTTTGTAGATCTCACCGGCATGTTGTATTCATGCAACTGGCATTTGAAGTACTTTCCGCTGTCCGATCTAGTTTCGATTCACGAATACAAATTGCCAAGGGATTGGCAAGCAACGATTGGGCAGACCAGCGTTTGCGAAACCGATATGCAAACCCTCAAGATTGACGCGACAACTCCGTCGTTGCCAGAAATTTCGGAAGCCCCCTTTGCTCTTCTTGCCGAAGCAGATCTTGATGTCTTAGATGGCCGATACGAGTTTTGGTTTACTCCAGATGTCTATTGCCGAGTTTTTCTAGACGATGAACTGATTATGGATTTATGGCCGGATTCAATCCTGAAAAACAACATCGAACGCTTTCGACTGAAGGCAGGAAAACACCGTCTGCGGGCTGAATACTTCCGCGTCAATGGACCCATCCAACTAGAGTTGGTCATTCGGCCGCTATAGTGAAAGCAACGTTCCGTTCGGTAACCAGTTGGTAATTGCCAATCGGAGGAGAACGTGGCACGCCAACTTTCATAGCGCGCTCGACGTTTCGATTTGTTCGGTTGGCATTGATGATTGCATATTATACGAAATCATGCGACTAGCTTCGTTCGAAGCTCGCAACCCTTAATCCTCGTTTTCTGAAAGTGTCGGAGATGAAGTCGCTGCCGCTACCGCCATCTATTGTTCCGGAACGAAATATCGAGTTCCCGCGGTTGCCAACAGTATCGTCTCCTGCACCCAAGTTAATGTCGGCGTTTTGAACGTACGAGTTGAACAAGTCAAGCCGATCGTTTCCTCCTATCCCTACCAGGAGTCCCCTTGATTACTAACGCGCCGGATGACGAGTTAAAGGATACGTTGGCGGTTGCGGATTGTTGAAGCGTTGCCTCGGATTGGAAGAATGCCATATCCGTAGCCATCAACTGTCGATTTTCGAGCGATTCCAACTTCAGCGCTCTGCTTTTGGTGTTCTTTAGCATGATCTTGGATCTCCAAATGTTTGAAATGAGTTACGTGCATTGTGGACATCGCTGTACGACGCTCGCCAACGATCCTTCAACAAAATGAGATTCCCGCCTGGAACCCAGGTAGACATCAAAAAATGGATTATCCAGAGTTGTTTAGTGTGAGGCTCGTAAGCTTCGAAGCAATCGAACGCGATACGGCGAAAATCCCGAATGACATTCGCGACGACACCGTTGAGGATGCCAAATTTGCGGTTGCGAAGTTGAGAAGTAGGGAGCCTTAATTGCTTCATCACAATTGAAATTTGGGATTTGCCGGAGTGGGCTAGCACCCGGTTTACGCGGCAGAAACCGGACGCGCGCGAGACCGTCCCGCTTAGGAGTTTGAACTGAAGCTGATCATTACGGTGGTATAGTCTTATCAGCCGGAAGGCGTTAGCCTCCGGTTACGTTTTCAACCGGAGGCTA
This sequence comes from Planctomycetia bacterium, assembly GCA_031412515.1. Taxonomy (GTDB): domain Bacteria; phylum Planctomycetota; class Planctomycetia; order Pirellulales; family Pirellulaceae; genus Aureliella. The sequence continues at coordinate 7,852 of JANODD010000330.1, forward strand.
ACGCCGGCTAACGCCTTCCGGCTGATAAGTCACATGAAACTAGCGTTTTCCTTTGATTCCTAAGCGGAACGCTCTCTATCGCCTTCCAGCTGATAAATCACCTGTAAATCCGCGTTTTCAAGTTCATTCCTAAGCAGGACGCTCTCTAGCGCGTTAGGGCTGATCCTCAATCCAACGATACCCACCGCGACCAAGATTCGCGCGAGCCTCGATGCTCGCGCAGCTTGCTGGTGGCAAATTCAGCATCGCCATATTCGTGGGGGAAAAGAAATACAGCACCAAGCAGAATCTGCGAACGCGGGATTCCGAGCTGGCTGAACACTTCACTGGAACGCAACACGCCGCCGCTGGACCAGTAATTAGAAATGCCGCGCGAGGTTGCAGCTAGCAAGAGATTCTGAATGGCCGCAGACGTTGCAGCGATGTGTTCCATGTTGTTGATGGTTGCTGCAAAGTCGGGTTCCTCATCGGTGGATGGGGGCAGGACGCTCGGGACAAGTGGTCCCAAGCTACGGGGCGCCGCGTTCGGCAACCAAGTTGCCATGATAAGCGCGTCGGCAGCCGCCAACATTGCGGGAATCTTGCCGGCGTTTTCGATAGGAACTCGGGTGCGGAGTTTTCGGCAAGCTTCGGCATCGAGTACATGGAAGCGCCACGGTTCGATTCCGGTTAGCGGGCTCGATTGGCGATGATGCTCTTCGCATGCACGATGGAATGGTGCTTGTCCGGCGAGGGACAGGATTTCGTTGACTAAGCTGCGATGGTCGCTAACTGGGAGTTCGTGGGAAGCAAGGATTTTTACCGTTTTACGGGAACGGATAGCGTCTTCAGTTTGCATGGATTATTTGACTTTCATATTCGGGGGCAATTTCATTCCAGCGTTTTGCTCGTTCGAGTGTCTTCAACAACATCACTTCATTCATGCTTTGTTGGAAAAGTGGCGTCTGATGAAGTTGAGTTAACTGACTGGCAAGTCTTCCAGCCTTGGATTTAGTGATGCCCTCGATGACGGACGAAACCAAGGCAATCAATTCGTCTAGCGATTCAACCGGTTTGATTGTGCACGATGGATCGCGTCGCGGAGCCACATGTTTTGCGAGTGGCAGTATGGTTGGTGGTAAGTTGCTTTTGAGCGCCGCGATAGCGTCTTCCAAGCGAGAGCGACGAAGAAGTAAAGCGGGCAGTGTTGCGGCTTCCTTTAAGAGTTTGCCGTCGATTGGAGTGGTCTTATTGCTCGTCGGTTCACGCGCTGATTCGCCCGCCAGTATTTGCTCACCAGAATTCATTGCAACGATGCACTCCAGGTTCAAAGTGAGAGCATGATTACTTAGATTTTACACCTTGAACACGGTAGCCGCGGGCGATGAGCAACGTTGGAACACGAGCTGTGTGATCGCCTTGCAGTTCGATATTCTGTTCATCGATCGAGCCGCCGGCACCGCATTGGCTCTGTAAGTGACTAAGTGTTTGTTGCAGTTGAGTTGTAAGGCATGTGAAGCCGCTGATGACTGTCACTAGCTTTCCGCCTTTACGTTTATCAAGCCTAACTTTGAGCAATTGTTTCTCAGGCGGCGTATCAGCAACTGTTTTTGGACGTGGCGGGCACGTGCAGAGCTTGGAATCACCGCCGCATTGTTCGCAGACGACCGGGCGCTCAAGTGAAGTGCCATCGAATAATCCCATGGTTTTATGCAGCTTCAGATTGACTCGTAATTTCGTTGGCTAATTTAACTACGTTGGCTTTTTTCTTTTCGTTTTCTTCGTGTTCCGCGGCGGCAATGGCTAAAGCTCGGTCACGTCTCCGAGCCCATATGGCTTGAATCTCGACATGCTTTTTCAAAAGTTCAATAAGATAAAGCTGGCGACGACGCATCATCTTAACGAGCATGAACACGGCGAGCACGCCGAACCCAAGCCAGATGGCAGTAATGGTGTTTAACATGTCGCTAACCAAAAGTGAGTCTGCGCAGGTAAAGTCGCGTGGGCAAAATCGCGTCGGCAAATCGTCACCGCACTTCGGCTATAAATGTCTGACGCGTCCGATTGACACACGTACACATGCGCGGTTAAAGCCAAGTCAAACTGGTGGAACGTTACTTTGCATTTGCATCAACCTCACAAATTGAACCCCAGAAAGGAACTTTGTATAATCGGTATCGAGACTCGCCAATTTTACCCGACCAAGATCCCTGCGAACGGTCGTTGCCCGTTACAAAATTCCACTCAAGCAGTCTTCGCGGATTGGTCATTGGGAATAACTGCCAAAAATCATCGTCTAGCTTTGAATTTTCGTGCCGAGGGAGATTTGTAAGTAGAGCCATCTTATCCGTTTGCGACTGAATTCTATCACTACCAAATACAGTAGAGCAGCAAAATAATGCTGGCGAAAAGAACGAGATCGTAAGAACTCTCATATGCATTGTCATAATTCCTAATCCGCGAGTGGAGGTTTTTAGCGGGCTTCTAAATTTATGAGGACTTTCCCTTTTGGAGCAAGCTCTAAGCGAATTAGGTCCATTTTTGTGATCGTCAGCTCTGTTAGTAATTCTAATTTACCCCCATTTAAGTTCATTGACGCCTCTTCATGCTTCATTTCTAGGATTCCCTCTGGTAATACATTGAAGGTGGTTAGCCCTTTGATCGTTGGTCCTTTGATCCCATCGATAGTAAAAGATCGTGCTAGAATCGCTACGCCCTTCGATTTAACCGAGATGACCCAATCACCATCCATGGTGATTGCTTCGATAGTCGTCGCTTCTGTGCTGCCGCTTGCGTCTTCGAAAGCACCTTCGCGTTCGAGCACTAGAAGTTGACCGCTTGGTGCAGGGGGAATACCAACCGTAGGCTTACCCGTTTGTGCGACGGCAAAAAGCGAAGCAAATGCGACTGTAGCGAAAACAAGGACGGGAACTCGTTTCATAGCAACTTCCTTTGCAGAGAAGATCCTTTCCATGGAAAGATGGAACCAGCGCGATCTTATCAAGTCATGGCGATTGGATGCAATATGAACGCAAGCAAGCACTGAATCTAAGTCACGTTGTTTCGATGTTGCTTTGCTGTAGCCAGGCGCTGCCACACGAATCACGTGGGTTGCGCGACGCTGCATGCGAAGTCGAGCCGAGCGGCTAGTTTACCTTCGACGGTAATTTTGCCGGTCATGAAATAGGCTGTCGAGACAACTTCATTAAGCGTGACTTCGATTCGAATGGAGTCGCCTGGACGAACCATCTGTTTGAACTTGACGCCGTCAAGTCGCGTGGCAACCGGAACGGCGCCGTCTTGCGGAGTTTTGCTAGCAAGCAGTATCGCCCCAGATTGCAGTGCGCATTCGCAAAGGATGACGCCGGGCACGAGCGGGAAATTTGGAAAGTGCCCCTGCAAGAAAAACTCGTCCCCAGAAAACCATTTGACGCAGATGATCTTACTTTCTGTTTGTTCAATCACCTCGTCCACGAGCAGCATCGGTTGGCGGTGTGGAATGAGAGCTTCAATTTCGGATTTTTGCAGCGGCATGTTGTTCGGTGTGTAGAAGTTGCAGTGAGGTTTGGGAGGGGTTAAGGTTAGCTTAACAAACAGGATTTCAGAAGCGGACTAAACGGCAAGCTGGAAGCAGGTACGGCGCAGAGTCGGTAGCGGAATGCGTCAAGCATTTCGTTCATGCGACTTTGGCCCCGCAAATTCAACCTCCGAAAGCCTTAACGGCTTCCGCTACGGGATTCATCCACGACTTTTAGCCATGGCAAGCTGGAAGCATTACCCCACTTTGACTTGACAGCAGTCAGCCTAATCTGCGATGAGAGGGGCTGGTTATAGAGTGCGGCCCGGGCGAGGTCGTGCGCAAATCTTTTTGAGTTTTTTTGACCGGACTCGTTGGCTATGCCACTATCGCGAGATCCGCGGATGGACCGTCGCAAGCGAATCCTCCGCGAGAGTTTGCCATCGGAAGAAGAAGGCGCTTTAGGTGCTACTGTCCGTCCACGCACTCGTCGTTCGGCTACGTCCGAGGATGGCGTTTCAGAGGAACCCTTGCGTCGCCGTAGTGCGGGCTACAGTCAGGATGTTCGCGGCGCTTGCCAGCATCGTTTGGTGCAATTGATTCCAGTGCGTCGCCGAGCGTATTTGCTTACGGTATTTGCAAGTTGTTTGATACCTGCAACGCTTTTATTGTTGCACTATTTGATATACGTCAACCCACTCCTAAACTGGTATGGCCATCCGTTGGCGAAGCTTTTGGATGCGAGTCATCCGCGTAGCATTGCGGCTTGGATGAGTGGTCAGATGTGGTTGTTATGCTTGGCGTCGACAGTGCTGACGTTTCGACTGCGACGCCATAAACTGGACGATTATAACGGCGACTACCAACTGTGGTTTTGGTTGGTTTCAACTTGTGTAATTGGCAGTTTCAATTCCACAACGCACGTCATCGATCTTTTCGGTGAGGCATTGAATCGTTGGAGTCAGCTTAACATAGGATGGACTGGGCCAGCGGTTGTGCAAGCTACACTCGCGACACTTGTGGGAATGTTGGGACTTCGGTTGTGCAGTGAGTTGAAAAAAGTACCGACAAGTCTTGTGTTTTGGTTAGTTGGACTGGTTGCTTGGGCAGGAAGTGCCGCACTTAGTCAGGACATGCTGAAAATCGACATCAGTATTCAGTTTAGATTTTGGCTACGATCTGCTTTGTGGCTGGGCGGCTTGACGTCGATTTGGCTGGCTTCATTATCGTATTTGCGAGTTGTGTACATCGAGGCGCAGCGACGTTTCTTATTGCGTGGTCGATTGGCCGCGAGCCTCTCATCGACTTGGAAAGAGCGTTTGACGGAGTCTATGCCTGCGATGCCAAAAATGCCAAGCTTCCGTTTACTTCGACCTGCTGACGATGATCCAGAAGAAGCTGCAGTCGGCAAGAAGCGTCGTGAAAAAGTCGATGCGCCCGAAAAGCAAACAGAAAAACAGTTGGAAAAACAGACTGAAAAACAGACTGAAAAACAGCCGCGAAGATTTGGTTTGCCAAGCTTTATGAAACGCAAGCCAGTCACAGGTGAAGAAGCGGCTGCGAAAGATCGTTCGCAAGAACTTCGATCTGAGCGACGCGATCAAAAGACGGAACAACGAACGGACTCGCGAACTGAACAGAATGCGGAGCCTCGGACTGGCGTTCAAGCCGGTGGGCCGCTTTCGCAGTCGCGTCGCGCAGAGCCAAGCAGTCAAGCTTCGAGTTCTAATGCGACGAGTGCAATAGGTCCTAAAGCATCGATTCCGATCAAGCAAGCGATGCCTGCTGTAAAGAAAGACCAGACCGCCCAGCCTGTTGCCAAACGCACTTGGCTTAGCCGATTGGTCAGTAAGCCGGGCTCGGATGATGAGGCTCCGGAATATCGCAAAGTAGATAAAGCGACTCGCGTGGCTGAGCAACTGGCGGCTAAGAACGAGAAGCTGCGGCTTAAGGAAGAGCAACGTCAGGCGAAGACAGCTGCGGCCGCAAGCGCACGTGCTGCGAGTCAAGGCGACTCGAGTAAGAAACGAAGCTGGATGCCGAAGCTGAGTATTCCCAAGCTGAAAATGCCGACGTTGCCTCGGCCCAAAATGCCAAAAATTGGTATGCCGAAAATCAGCATGCCGAAAATGGGAATGCCAAAGCTGAAACTGCCATCGTTAAGATTGCCTCCTCCTGATGCGCCTTCGACTTCGGAAAATCGCGCTCCAGGTAAGTCTGAAATTCGACCGCTACCGACGAGTAAACCGATGCCGACCACTAATGGTCCAACTCAGGAATCGATGGAAAGTGGCGGACGACCGCTATCTAAGGCAGAACGCAAGCGATTGAAGCGACTCCAAGACGATCAGGATTACGATGTTGAAGATCGTCGCGCAGCTTAATCGGCCCTGAATAAAATCGACCTAAGTAGCTGGATTCGTGAGAAACCGGATGCATTGCAAGTGGTATTGGGTTGGACCGGTTTCTCACGAAACCAGCTACACAGCAAGTGGCCAGATAACATCTGAATTTTGTAGCGTGATTCAAACGAATCACAAAAGTTGTTATGCTGAATAATTGAGTCGGTAAGCTTTGCGAGGATGAAACGGTATTCATTCTTCGGCTTATCTAGAAATGCTTTGGGTAGGACCATGCTTCGAAAAACGACCGCTGTAGTGCTTGCTGGCGGAAAAGGAACACGACTTGAGCCGCTGACTTTGGAGCGGGCTAAACCGGCTGTTCCGTTTGGTGGCAATTATCGCATTATCGACTTCGTATTATCGAATGCGATCAATTCAGGTCTGCGCCGAATCCTTATTTTCACTCAGTACAAATCTCTGAGCCTTGACCGGCACATCAACACCGGGTGGCGCCCTTTTTTCTGTGCTGAGCTGGGTGAGTTCCTCGATATTGTTCCGCCGCAACAGCGAATCGATGAGCAATGGTATCAAGGAACGGCTGACGCCGTTTACCAAAACATTTTTGTGATCGAAAAAGATCGCCCTGAGTATGTGTTGATCTTGGCCGGAGATCACATTTACAAAATGAACTACTTGAAAATGATTGAGTTTCATCGCGAGATGGGAGCCGATTTGACGGTGGGTGCTCTACGGGTCACTCGCGAAGAAGCGCGAGACTTTGGCGTCATTCAAGTCGACGAGAAGAACCGTATTAATGGCTTTCAAGAGAAGGCTCCGAATCCCAAGACGATTCCTGGCGATGACGATCACTGTTTGGCATCAATGGGCATCTACGTTTTTACCGCTCGATTTTTATTTGAGCAGCTTTGCCGGGATGCGACGGAAACAAACAGCAGCCATGACTTTGGCAAGAACATCATTCCATCGATCATTGATGACCATAAAGTGTATGCCTTTCCGTTTCGCGACGAGAACCGAAAACGCCAAGCTTACTGGCGCGATGTCGGAACCCTCGACGCATATTACGAAGCTAATATGGATTTGATTGAGATAGATCCGTTGCTGAATCTTTACGATAGTGAATGGCCCATTCGCACACTGCAGCCAAACTCGCCACCTCCGAAGTTTGTTTTTGGTAGCCGTGGCGAAGGCGATCGCTGTGGACAAGCGATCGATAGCATCGTTTGCCCTGGTACCGTTATCAGTGGCGCAAAAGTAATAAGAAGCGTGATCAGTCCTGACGTGCGCGTAAACAGCTACGCTCATGTCGAAGATAGCATCTTGTTTCAAGGCGTCGAAATTGGGCGTCACGCAAAAGTGCGGCGGGCAATTATTGACAAAGGTGTGACGATTCCACCCGGTATGTCCATTGGTTATGACATAGAATTGGATAGGAAGCGAGGATTTGCGATCAGCCCGAATGGAATCGTGGTGATCGCGAAGAATGATTCGCCGGAAATTGCAGACATGTCGATACTTCCCGACGATCCAGCGGCCGTATGGCGCTAGTTCGCCGCAGCTTCCCGGCGGATTCGTCCGACTGAGTAGTAAGCTCTGTTGACAAGGGCAATGATAACTCGGTTGATTTGGGAAGGTTGGACCTTTTCGAAAAGACCCTAGACAATCGAACTGGGAGTCAAACATTGCCGCCAAACACAACCGTATTTTTGCTTGGTTTGGCCGTTGGCACTGGGTTGCTAGTTTTCGGCATGGTGCTGGGCTTTTGGTTTGGAAAAAAGGCCGCGCCTCCTCCCGTTGATCATTCGCAATTTCTTTCTTTTATTCGCAATCTCTCATTATGGACATCGGAATTTGCTGGCGACGTAACGAAGTACCAGAACCAACTCGATTCGATCAGCAAAACGGCTCGAAGCAAAGGGGAAGCTCCGCGGGAAGAGGTGCTCAGCATGCTTTCGAAAATCATGAGTGCCAATCAAGAGCTTCAGCAGCGCTTGGATGATACTGAAAAGCGGCTGGAGTCGCAGACCGTCCAGATTTCAAGTTACTTGACTGAGGCGCGTACGGATGGATTGACTGGCTTGTTGAATCGTCGCGCCTTTGACAAATCCACCGATGACTTGTTTGCAACTTGGACAGGCAAGAAGCAACCGTTTTCACTGGGCTTAATCGACATCGATCATTTTAAGTTAATCAACGACACGCATGGTCATCCGGCGGGTGATGCAGTGCTGAAGCAGGTGGCTCAGTTGATTCAAACCGAGTTTCGAGATTCGGCTTGTGTGGCTCGATACGGTGGCGAAGAATTCGGTGTGCTTATGCTCGCGTCCGTCGAAAGTACTGCGCTAGCACTGGATCGCCTGCGAGAAAAAATGTCCAGGATGGAAGTCGTGCATGAGGGCAAGCGTATCTCCGTAACTCTGAGCGCGGGAGCTGCCCAAATTTTGCCCGATGAGAAAATTGGCAAGTTGGTGCGGAGGGCCGACGAGGCTTTGTACGCAGCCAAGCTCGGTGGTCGAAATCGCGTTTATTTGCACGATGGCGTAACTTGCGTGCTTGTTACTCATGGCGAGTCAGTCCAGGTGTTGTCCCATGCCAACGGAATGAATCCCAAAAAGTCGAGTGAATTGGAAGCCCGGGTTCAAAATCGTTTGCAACGCATTGTGGAAGAAGAATCGCGCCACAAGGCCAACTTTTCTAGGAAGTAATCGAACAACACTATCCGTAGCGGATCTCGTCGTGCGGAACCTCGGTATTCAGCACTGGAAACCGCCTGAGCTTGAGAATCTGCAGTGCCAGCAAAGTCAGAAAATGCGGATTCAGAAACAGATAACGCTTCCAGAGTCTTCCAGGTTCTCGCGTTAGTCGATACAGCCATTCAAGTCCATTGCGTTGCATGATGGCCGGAGCCTGTGGAAGTGTGCCTGCATGAAAATCAAAAGCTGCACCAACGGCTAATGTGGGCATCGACAACACACTTAAGTGTTCGTAGACCCAAACTTCTTGACGTGGACATCCAAGCCCTACCAGAGTTATGGCCGCCTTGCTGTCAGCGATGGTTCTGACAACTTTGGATTTTTCCTCCGCTGACAATCTGCTAAAGCGCGAAGGTTGACTTCCTGCAATCCGCAACGAAGGGTACTTTTGTTGCAAGCTTGTCGAGAATGCATGCAGAACCGCTTCGGTGCTACCATATAGATAGATCGGTAATCCTTCTTTGGCAGCGCGCTCGCAAACATAAAGTGTTAAGTTCGGACCGTAAACACGGTCGGCGAGCTTTGCCCCGTAGAGTATGTTCAGAGCCCAACGCACCGGTTGGCCATCTGGCACCACGAGGTCCAACTTGTTCAGTCGATACCCGTGTTGAGCATCCAGTACACCGGTCATTACCCCGTGAACTGCCAAGGCTGAAACACCAAAGCTTTGCCGGCAGTGTGCAGCTTGAATAATGCGGTCAACGGCGGCTTCGTAGTCAATGACATTAACCTGCACACCGAGCAGATTGTGTTTACCACGATCTATCATTTTTCGTCTGTTTCAAGCCAACGTTTTTGATTGTGATCGTAAATCTCGCCGAGTATGCCCGGAATATCATATTTAAGCCTCCAGTTCGGATAGTGCTCCGAAAATCGGCTCAAATCGCTGACCCACCAGATGTGATCGCCCGTTCTATTTTGCTCGACGTAGGTGTGGTTGAGTTTTTTTCCGGTGATCTCTTCGCAAATCCTAATGGCTTCCAACATCGAGCAATTGCTAAATCGCCCACCACCGATGTTATAAACCTCGCCGCTTCTTGGCGCCTTATAAAATTCATTGAAGGCGCTTATGAGGTCCGCGCTGTGGATGTTGTCGCGGACCTGTTTGCCTTTGTAGCCAAAGATCGTGTACGGTGTACTAGTCATCGTACATTTCATAAGATAAGCCAAGAAACCATGAAGCTGAGCTCCAGAGTGGTTGGGACCTGTCAGGCAACCACCTCGAAAGCATGCGGTCATCATGCCAAAGTATCGTCCATATTCTTGCACAAGCACATCGGCGGCGACCTTTGATGCACCGAATAGACTGTGAAGTGTCTGGTCGATCGACATGTCTTCGCCGATCCCCTTCGCATAGCGATGGGTGGGATCAATCTCCCAGCGAAGTTCATGTTCGACTAACGGAAGTTGATTGGGAGTTGAGCCGTATACTTTGTTTGTCGAGGTGAAAATAAATGGCGCTTTGGAAGCATACTGTCGAGTCGCTTCGAGAAGGTTGAGTGTGCCGTTAGCGTTGACCGTAAAGTCCATCTGCGGGTCGCGGGCCGCCCAGTCATGGGAAGGCTGAGCTGCAGTATGAATCACCAGCGCGATATCCGAGCTGTAATCGGAAAAAACAGAAGAAACCTGGGCGTTTTCGCGGATATCGATGTTTTGGTGGCGATAACGGCTACCCAACTCAGTTTCGAGCTGGCTTCGATTCCAGTCGGTAGATGCTTCGTCGCCAAAGAAGACACGGCGTAGGTTGTTGTCGATGCCGACAATGTCGAAACCTTGCTTGGCAAAAAAACGGGATGCTTCTGATCCTATGAGTCCTGCGGAGCCGGTGATAACTACTACGGGCATGGCTTTATGATTACCTGTGGCGTTTTTTTGACTAATCGTCCGTTTTTATCCGTCGTTACGAGTGCTTAGTATGCGCAACTTTTTAGGGGATTGTTAGGCGTTACGTGAAAACCTGACTGCTTCTTCGTACGCAATGTGTGGGATGTAGCAAATCAGCAGAAAAATCAAGCAATGGCCCAAAGATCTAGAGTGAGCCCTCACCCCCCGGCCCCCTCTCCCCGTACTCGGGTGGGGGGGGCCGGGGGGTAAGGAGAGAGCTAACTTGCATTAGTAGTTTTAATAGATTCCTTACTAAGCCTGTTTAGCGCACTTAAGTGGATAAATTTTTGCTTCGAAGAACAAACCACTATTTGGCTACATTAGCAAAGGCGGATACAATGCGGCCAGTTTAGGGACTTCGGAGTTTTCAAAAAGCTTCGCTGCCCAAGATAGTTCGCGGCAGGGGCCAGAGACGTCGCCCGTTAAGGCTGTTGTTACCCAAAACAACCCGCTTTACGGCTCTTTTCATGGCTTTAGGGAAAATGAAGTTTAATTGAGGGCCGCGAACGGCTGGCCAAGGTATATTTTGGGAAAGCTCAGCGCTAATTGGGCAATTGCTGATGCTTTTATGTTTTTGAACACTCACCAGGAGCTACCGAGTGCAAGTCAACGTATCTGCGCGGCACGGCACGATCACAACTCACGATCAAGAAATTATCCGTGAAAAAGCGGAGAAGGTTCAGCGTTTGTTCGACCGGGTAAATGCTGTTGCCGTAACTGTGGATTTTCAGCGTCCCGGCCATCCCAATGTAGAAATCAATGTGACGGCCGAACATGCCCCCGAGTTTGTGGCATCGTCGGACTCCACAACCGTCATTAGCGCGTTGGATGCAACGATCGCAAAGATCGAGCAACAACTGCGAAAGCACAAAGAAAAAATCACCGGCCACAAGGCTGCTGGAATCAAACACATTCCACCTGCGGATTCCGATGAATAACGCAGGTGTCTGGAAAGGGTATTTGTAGTATGAAGTTCTCAGATTTTGTGAGTGGCAAAGCCATCCGCGCTGATTTACGGTCGACGGATAAGACGAGCGTAATTGCAGAGCTGGTTGAGTCACTGTTGAGTGCCGGCGAGATCAAAGCGGCTGACAAAGACGATATTGTCAAAGCGATTTTGAAGCGCGAAGAGCTAGGTAGTACTGGCATTGGGCGAGGTATTGCAGTGCCGCATACCAAGCACCCTAGCGTCAATAAATTGATTGGAACCGTTGGTGTAAGCACTAACGGTGTTGAGTTTGAGAGTTTAGATGGTGAGAAAGTGCAGTTGTTTTTTTTGCTCGTTTCGCCACCCGATCGCCCAGGCGATCACTTGCGAGCGCTCGAAAACATATCCCGACAGCTGCGTGATGAAACATTCTGCCGCTTCCTTAAGCAAAGTAAAACGTCTGATGACATCTTTCAGTTGCTGAATGAAGCGGACAGTAGCCAGTTTGGTTCGTAGAAACTTGTTGGATTTTTGCGTCCAGTTCGGAAGAATAAGCGGTTAACCAAAGGGTTTTAAGAATTTCGCAGTCAGAAAATGGAATGCCAGCCACAGTTCATAGAACTGTAATTGTTTGCAACGAGCAGGGTCTGCATATGCGGCCTGCCGATTTGCTCGTGCGCGCTGCAGGCCGTTTTCAAAGCCAAATCGAAATTCAAAAAGATGGACACTCGGTCGATTGCAAAAGCATCATGGGTATCCTTACCCTTGGTGCCGCGCAAGGCGTGTCGTTGACACTGAGTGCGACAGGGTTAGATGCCGAAGAAGCGCTCACGTGCTTAGCCGAATTGTTCGCAGATGGATTCAATGAGTCCGATTCGGAAGTCGCATAGCTTGGCTGAGATAAGTTCAATCCTTTTGCCGCAGTTTTGTGACTACTGGGTCGTTTACAATTCAATACAAGACGTTATGTACACAACCCTATGCTTGAACTGCAAGGTATCGCGGTCTCACCCGGAGTTGCCATCGGAAAGGTTTTGATCCTCGACCAAGAAGGTTATCGGATCACTCGCTCTCAGATAGATTCCTCAGACCGAAACAATGAAGCCCAACGATTGCGACAAGCGATCGATGAAGCTTCGTCGCGTTTGGACGAGCATCGGCAGCGTTCCGCTGAGAAGCTGGGCAAGAAAGTTGGGGCAATCTTCTCGGCTCACCAGCAAATGCTGCTTGACCCAAGCCTTCACGCGGAATGGCTTCGCTTAATCGAAGACGAATGCTATAGCGCCGAGTACGCAATCTCTTCCGTACTCAATCGCTATGCACAGGCCTTCCGCAATATGGGCTCAGGAATGATGAGCGAACGAGCCGCCGACATTCGCGATGTCGAACGTACGCTGCTCGAAGCTCTCGGCGGTCACCCGACCCAAGCAAGTGGTGGCGATGGCCAGTCCGTGCTCGCTAGCCATGACCTTACACCCAGCGAGACAGCCAAACTTGATCGCGAGAAAATCGTTGGCTTTTGCACTGAAGTCGGCGGCCCAGGCGGTCATACAGCCATCGTAGCCCGCGGTTTAGAAATTCCCGCGGTCGTCGGGCTGGGGACGTTCTTGCATCGTATCGCCAACGCGGCCGATGTGATCGTCGACGGGTACCGTGGACGAGTGATCTTGCAACCGACAGAAGAAATTCTTGCGAGATACCGTGAACGGATGGAAGTCCGCGCGACTCGCACTACAAAACTCAGCGAACTTCGCGACCTGCCCGCCCAAACGCTCGACGGTACTCATGTCAGCCTCATGGCTAACATCGAATTCCCTTACGAAGTGGAAGCCTGTTTGGCGCGCGGTGCAGAAGGTGTTGGTCTTTACCGTACCGAGTTCCTCTATCTTGGTTCAGTAAAAGAGCCGACCGAAGAACAGCACTTCGAAGCCTATCATCAAGTGGTCAGTGCGATGGGTGGAAAGCCCGTCGTGATGCGGACTCTCGATTTGGGCGCTGACAAGATGGGCCAGTCGCCAAGGTCCGATCGCGAGAACAATCCTTTCTTGGGACTGCGCAGTATCCGTTTGTCGCTGCGGAATCCGCATATGTTCCGCACACAGTTGCGAGCCATGCTGCGGGCCGCCTCGGCAGGTGATTTGCGAATCATGTTCCCGATGATTACCACCTTGCACGAACTTCGAACCGCGAGGATGGTTCTGCGCCAAGTTATCGACGACTTGCAGGAAGATAACATTCCAGTACCGGCCAAGGTCTCGGTGGGCATGATGGTCGAAGTGCCGGCGGCGGTGCTGATGCTGGATCACTTACTGCCAGAAGTGGATTTTATCAGTATCGGGACCAACGACCTGATTCAATACACGCTGGCCGTGGATCGAACCAACGAGTACGTCGCTGACTTGTATACGGGACTAGATCCTTCGGTGCTGAGACTGATCAAGCAATCCGTTGACCAGGCGAAGAAGTATGGGGTTGATGTAAGTGTTTGCGGCGAAATGAGCTCCACGCCACTGTGTGCTTTGCTGTTGGTTGGCTTCGGTGTTCGAACCCTTTCTGCACCACCCTCTGCATTGCCACAAGTGAAACAGGCACTAAGAAATGTGACGTTGGCGGATTGTGAAGCGATGGCGCAACGTGCTCTTGAGTTTGGAACAGCCCGTGAGGTCGATGCTTACTTGCAAGTTCGATTTGCGCAGCTGCTTCCTGAAATGGCTATAGGAGCATAGGTGAGATGAGCAAAACACGCTTGCGAATTCGATTCACCAAAGCGGGTGATCTGCGATGGATCAGCCATCGTGATTTAGCTCGCGTGTGGGAACGTTTGCTGCGCCGGGCGGGTTTGCAGTTAGCGTTCAGTGAAGGTTTCAATCCAAAGCCACGGATTAGTTTCCCGACCGCTTTGGCACTCGGAATTGAAGCCTTGGATGAAGTTGTTGAGTTAGAAATTGTAGGAGAATTTGATCTGGCGACGATCGAAGCGAGTGTGCTTGAGCAGTTGCCAGAAGGAATGAAGTTGTTGGAAATGCGACCGCTCGAAGCGGGGCTTGGCAAAGCTCGCTTTATTGCGGCGACCTACCGCGCGTTGTTGCCCAGCGAATTGGTTGATGCAACGATCGTCGCGGCTGAACAGTTAAGACAGCGTGAGACGATCGAGATCGAGCGCGATCAGAAAACGATCGTTTGTAACACGCAAGATCCGCATTTTGATGTGCGGGTCGAAGACGGTTATTTAATTTTTTCACTGCCCGCGATCGCGCAGGGCTCAATTAGGCCTTTGGAATTGTTGACATGTCTGGGGCTTTCTAAATTGCTTGAAGACGGGACGCTGCTGCAACGCACCGCAGTGTTACTGGACGAGCCACATCTTTCGAGCTCGGTGTCCGGCGCTACTTCCCGTTCTGTGCATACTGCCTCTGAACCAACAGATCTAGGCGAGAATTTTTAGTCATGAAAGTTAACTATGCGAAAAGAAATGTTGATCAATGTCTCCCAGCCCGAGGAGTGCCGTATCGCAATTCTCGAAGACGGTTCGCTGGAGGAGCTTTACACCGAGAGAGCTAGTCAAAACAATTACGCCGGTAACATCTATAAAGGTCGTATCGTCAATCTCGAACCAAGCATCCAAGCCGCCTTCGTAGACTTCGGAGTCGGACGTAACGGGTTCTTGCACATCAGCGACGTCGAGGCCCAGTACTTTCGACAAGCAGGCTATGATCCAGCCGAAATTATGGATGGTCCCCCAGGCGCCGACATTGATGATGAGGATAGCGACGAAGAGGAAGAGCAACCGCGCCGACGCCCTAACAACCGCATGAGTTCCAGGCCACGATTTAAGCCGCCGATTCAAGAGATCTTTCGCCGCGGCGACGAAGTGCTCGTTCAAGTGATCAAGGAAGGTATCGGTTCCAAAGGACCAACCCTCTCAACGTATATCAGCATCCCCGGCCGTTACTTGGTACTGATGCCAGCACTCGGTCGAGTCGGCGTCAGCCGCAAAATTGAAGATGACCAGCAGCGCCGCGTTCTCCGCCAAACATTGCTTGAATTGAATCCACCCAAAGGTCTCGGCTTCATCGTCCGCACCGCCGGTCAAGAACGAACTCGGCGTGAGCTGTCACGCGATATGGCTTACCTGGTCCGCTTGTGGAAGGTACTCGTAAAGCGAGTCAAGAACACACCGTCGCCAGCCAATATCTACGAAGAAAGCGACATGATCATTCGCACCATTCGCGATATCTTCAGCGAAGATATCGATACGATCTTGGTCGATGACGCCGACGCCTTCGAACGAGCTAAAGAGTTTCTACAGTTAGTGATGCCACGTTATGTGAATCGCCTCAAACTGTACGACAGCCGCGAACCTCTGTTCTACAAATACAACCTCGAACGCGAAATCGCGCGCATTCAGCAGCGTGTTGTTCCGCTGAAAGGTGGTGGCTCAATCGTTATTGACTCGACCGAGGCCCTGGTCGCGATCGACGTCAACAGCGGTAATTTCCGCTCGGATGATTCGGCTGAAGACAATGCATTCAAACTTAATATGAACGCCTCGAAGGAAATCGCTCGACAATTGCGACTTCGTGACTTGGGCGGCGTGATCGTCAACGACTTTATTGACATGCGTCACGAAACGCACCGACGTAAAGTCGAGCGTTCGCTGCGCGATGCCATGGAACGTGATCGTGCTCGCACGAAGATCTTGCGAACCAGTCCGTTCGGCTTGATCGAAATGACTCGGCAACGCATTCGACCAAGTTTAAAACGTAGCGTGTACGAAGATTGCCCTTGCTGCCAAGGTCGTGCGGTAGTGAAGACCGGTGAGAGCATGGCTATTGAAGTCGTCCGCGTCATGATGATGGCTTGCCAGCAACCGCGAGCCGCTCGCATTACCATTCGAGTCAACGACAAAGTCGCTGCCTTCTTAAACAACCGCAAGCGGAAGGCGATTATCCAAATGGAAGAATCGACCAACGTCACGGTTCAAATTCTCGGCAGCGAGACGCTCTTCCCAGAGCACTTTGAATGCGATTTGCGCGATGTCGAAGGGAACCTTATTCCACTTCCGTTCCTCGAACAAATTTAATTGAAGATGCGAGTCCACCAAACTCGTCTCGCAATAAAAGCAAGCCGGCCTGGGAACAACTATGCCACACAGTTCCCAGGCTCTTCGTCCAGAGATCCTATCGGATATCTTGGCAGCCCAAACCTCTTTGAACTGAATATTTTTCATACGAGTGTTGATCCGCAGGGATTTATGCAACAGCCAGTTTCATGCCAAGGGATAGTCGTTCCTGTAGTAGGACAACAGCCGAAGTGCTCCGTCGTTTGTGCCTGTCCCGGTTTTCAGGCACATGAACCAATTGAAACACCTATGATTAGGGAGATGACTGAAGAAGAGTGGAAGAGTTGGGGGTTTCCGCCACCGTGGCCCGGAACCTATGAAACTCAGTGCAATACGATTGCTGATGGTTACGAAAGACTGAATATCTGCCCAGACGATGGCGACGGAGGAGAACCGGTTACGCCATTCGTACCAACGCCTTGGTACGATCAGCCGCACTGTATCCAAGAATCTTGGTCACCGTTGGATATTGCGGCCACTGTTAAGACAGCCTGCGGCGGAGGAATTGGCTACGGTTGGAGATGCGTGCGGTGGCGCTGGAACACTGTTCCTAGTAAGAATCCTATTAAGAGTCCTTTCGTTTACCCTCGTAAAAAACCTCTTCCAATAAAGTTTCCCGTTGAATTTCCTCAGGCGGCATAACTATGCAAGAGTCACAGTTGCGTATATCTGCATCCTGTTTATTCGAAGCAGAGGTATACGACGTCGCATTCCTCAATTTTCTGAGTCTGGCGGAAATGACCGATTCCGGCCTAGACTGGTATCGCGTTGGGTATGCCGCACTCGCATTGGGCGGATTTAGCAAGGCCCTCGAAGCGTTTCAGAAAGCAAAAACGAAAGAACCAGACTTAAAAAATGCAGAAGTCGATGCAATGATCGCATTGATTTATTCGGCCTCACCAATTCCGGAGGATCGAGATGGGACTCTCGCAATTTCGATTGCTAAGAGGATTTTACGTGAGGAATGCGATCAGTGGAAAACCGATAGTCTTTTGGCCGCGGCACACGCAGATCTCGGAGAATTCGATAATGCAAAGAAACATCTTAAAGAGGCGTTAAGTCGATGCCCCACAGATCGAAGAGAAGAACTTCTTTCTAGGATGGCACAATATGAGAGTGGACTACCTTTCCGACTTAGCATTGATTACGTTCGGCAGAATTTACGAGAGTTTGGGAAATGTGCTCGATGCAATGCGAATACGAACATCAGTCAGGGCCGCTTTTGCGTTAGATGTATGGGGATTCTTGAAAAACGTAGTGACTGAGACAACCCCTTCGGAATCGGAAAAATAGTTTCCACGCAGTTGATTGTTATGGCATGCGATTGGCTAAGGGGCTTAATGGGCTAATTGATGGTCAGCGATGACCATGAGCCCCGTTGATGACGCG
>JANODD010000331.1:0-58619 GCA_031412515.1 Planctomycetia bacterium
CATCGAGTAATTTTTATGAACCGACGGATTCGATTTTTCGCAGCCTAAAACCAAGCTTGGGACTTTGGTTTGGCGACCGTGATGCTGCGCGATAAGCTGATCGAAACTGGTACCGGAGCGGATCTCACCGCCTGAAGCCAATGGCGCACCGGAAAGTAGGTTGCCAGTTTGCGATGAATGGATGTTACCTTTCAGTGCCTCAGCATTGTACAAGCCGCGAATGAAAAGCAGCTTTTGGCGATGCTCGCGAAGCGGTGCGAGCACTTCACCGAGTTCCATGTTCGCGCCTTCGCCTTTGGCCCACCACTGTTGACTGTGGAAGCCATTTCCGGAGAAAAGCACTGCGGTACGAACGGGTGCAACAGCGGGTTCTGTAGCATCGGCTGCCCATACTGAAATCGACTCAAGCCAAGGCAACGCCATGGTTATGCCGACACCCCGAAGTAAAGTTCTGCGTGAGAAGTGGTGGATTTGCATGGCGGGCCTTTGAGGTGAATTAGCCCCCGCACCCCGGCCCCTCTCCCCGGAGTACCGGGGCGAGGGGAGCCAGGAATCGAATGATTCCTGCGAGTACCTGGGAGCGGGGAGCAAGGAATCGGATCACGCAAAATTTCAGACAACTCAGAAATCTTAGGCACGCTGTAACACCATGATTCAATCCATCTTAAACAAAGCTCGTGATGGCCAGAGACTTACTCGTGAAGAAGGTCTTGCGCTGTTGCAAAGCCACGATCTGACGGCGATCGGCGGTGCGGCCGCGGATGTTACTGAGCGGATGCATCCAGAGCGTTACCGAACTTATAACGTGGACCGCAATATTAACTACACGAACATTTGTACGGCTGTTTGCGATTTCTGCGCTTTCTATCGCAGTCCAAAAAGCGGCGAAGGTTATGTCCTGCCACGTGAAGAGTTGCTGGCGAAAATTGAAGAGACCGTTGCCCTAGGTGGCAATCAAATCTTAATGCAGGGTGGTTTGCATCCAACGTTCAAACTGCAGTGGTATGAAGAGTTACTGACCGATATCAAAACGCATTTTCCTGAAGTGAATGTTCACGGATTCAGTCCACCTGAGATCCATCATTTCACCAAAGTTAACAAAATGCCTCTGCGTGACGTGCTCGAACGATTAAAGGCAGCTGGCCTCGGAAGTCTTCCGGGTGGCGGTGCTGAGATATTAGTTGATCGCGTTCGCAGTGAGATTACTCGCGGTAAAGTCCTTACCGACGATTGGCTGAACGTGATGCGAGTTTGGCATGAACTTGGCGGAATCAGTTCGGCCACGATGATGTTCGGCCACGTCGAGACGCTTGAAGAGCGGATCGAGCATTTGGATCTTCTGCGTCAACTGCAAGATGAAACGCATGGTTTTACCGCGTTCATTTGCTGGACGTTTCAACCTGATCACACCGATATGTCGCACTTCGCACCGACTGGCGCGTACGAGTATCTGCATACTCAAGCTGTCGCGCGATTGTACCTGGACAATATCCCGAACATTCAAAGCAGCTGGGTTACTCAGGGGCTCAAAGTCGGGCAGCTTGCGTTGCTTTATGGGGCGAATGACATGGGGAGCTTGATGATCGAAGAAAACGTCGTGGCCGAAGCGGGCACGGTGCACTTTTTGACGCTCGATCAGATTCGCTTTGCCATTGAAGAACTCGGCTACGAAGCTCGACAGCGCGATGTTTTTTATAACTTGGTCGATCCCGAATTGGAACGCCGAGCCATCGAAGCCAACCGCCGTAGCATAGGCATCCTGCCTGTGATTTCTGTTTAACTAGGTTCGAAAAGCTAACCGCCTATCCTACCAATCCCTCGCTCCCACTACACTAAGCTGAATTGAGTAGCACCTTGCCCCAATTCAAGACTTATCATGCCCCACCAACTCTGCTTAAGATCGCTATTACTCGCGAGCTTGTTTTATCTCGCAACCTCGCAAGCTAGCCTGCATGCTCAAGAAACAATTGACCTGAGCAAGGCGACGATCATCATCCGCGAGGGTGAATTACCCGCTGCGGAAAAGGTGGCTTCGTCGATCTTATCGCAAGAAGTTCAAAAGCGAACAGGATGCATGTGGTCGACTAGTGTCAAAGCGGAAAATGTTTTTGGAGCAAAGATCTTCTTGGCATCCAAGAGCAACTTGCCGGCTTGGAAATCACTGATTCCTGAAGCATACCTGAGCGAACCTGTTCTCGATAAAGCCGAAGGATTCTGCGTAAATGTGCAAACAACCAGTGCAGCGCCACAAGTGTGGATCATCGGCAGCGATGCGCGGGGAGTGATGTTTGGCGTTGGCCAACTGCTTCGTCAAATGGAGCTGCTGAATGGTAAGGCCACTATTGCCGCAGACTATCACAAAGCGACTTCACCCAATAAACCGATTCGCGGACATCAGATCGGCTATCGACCGCGGGCGAACAGCTGGGATGCCTGGACCATCGATCAGTTCGATCAGTACTTTCGCGACATGGTCGTGTTCGGCGCCAACTGCATGGAGAACATTCCGTTTCAAGATGACGATCCGCAACCGCTGATGAAGTACTCTCGAGAAAGAATGAATATCGAGTTCGCAAAACTGTGTATCAAGTACGACTTGGATCACTGGCTGTGGGTGCCCGTCGAAGTCTCCTTGGCTGATGACGTGCAAAAGGCGGACGATTTTCTCAAGGAACAAGAAGCCTTTTACCGGATCTGCCCCCGACTGGATGCGATCTTCGTGCCCGGCGGTGATCCAGGACACAATTCAAGCGCCATCCTGCTGCCGTACTTGGAGAAGATGTCGGCCCTCGTTCAGAAGCATCATCCCAAAGCCAAAATCTGGTTATCGCTGCAGGGCTTCAAAGAGAACGATGTCGAAGATTTTTATAAGTATCTGGCTGAACATGAACCCAAGTGGTTTGGCGGCGCGGTCATGGGGCCAAGCAGCCCACCAATGGAAATCACTCGCCAGCGATTGCCCAAACAATATCCGCTGCGTTGGTATCCAGACATCACGCACATCGTCCGCTGTCAATATCCAATCCCATGGCTCGATCCAACTTGGGGTTTGACAATCGGTCGCGAAGGTGTCAATCCACGGCCTCAAGACTATGCAGCCATTTATCAGAACGACTATCGCTTGACCGACGGCTTTTTATCGTACACAGACGGCATTCACGATGATTTCAACAAGAACCTTTGGACATCCATGGCCTGGGACCCCAATCGCTCAATTCAAGAAATCGCGAGCGACTATGCAAGTTATTTCTTTCGATCGGACTTGGGCGAGGTGGGTACCGCAGCGATCTTTGGCCTAGAAGCAAATCTACGCGGCCCTTCCGAGACCAACGGCTCCGTGCAAGGCACACTGGCCTTGTGGCAAAAGATGGAAGCGCAGTTGCCCAAAAGCCAAACCGAAAGCCAAACCGAAAGCCAGCGGAACTGGAGATTCGACATGCATCTGTTTCGGGCTTACTTCGATGCTTACACGCAAGCTCGACTGCGTTACGAAAATAAATTAGAAGCCGATGCCCTTGTGGTTCTCAGTCAAGCCAAGCAGCTTGGCGTACAGCCAGCGATCGCTGCTGCTCAAAAGATTTTGAATCAAGCGGACTCAGACAAGACGCATCCAGAGTGGTTAAACAAAGCCGAGCAGTTAGCGGATCGTTTGTTTGAGATCATCGGGTATCAGACGAGCGTACCGAAGTATGGTGCAAGCGGTTACGAGCGGAGTTGCATGATTGACTACATTAACTATCCGCTCAACAATCGCTGGTGGATTGAAGATCAGCTGGCACTGGTGAGTGCTTTAACAGACAAAGCGGAGCAACTGAAAGGGATTCGGCGGGTCGTCGACTGGGAGAATCCCGGAATGGGCGGATACTACGAGGCGGTTGGACATGTCGGCAAATCGTTGCACATGATCAAGTTGCAAAACGCAGGTGATGCGATGCGACATTATTACGATCTGCCCATGCCGACTCAGCGTAACATTGGCCCGGCGCGAAACAAACTTAGAATGTCATTTCATGTCTATCACGATGACCTGCCGGCGCTGAAGTACAACGCGCTCGACCCAAAAGGCACGTACACGGTCAAGCTTTTTTCGCAGAGAGAATCACCGCTTCAGATTGATGGACAGTCGGCTAAAAGGATTCGCACTGGCGAACAGTTTGATCAGGTTACCGAGCAAGAGTTTGAAGTGCCTGCAAGCGCCCTTGAGGATGGCAAGCTCGAATTAACCTGGGCTCCGCTCGACGAAAAACATCTCAACTGGCGGCAGCGACACTATGTGACGGATATTTGGATTCTTCGACATTAGTTCTCGCAACTGAGCGGAACCAGCGTCCATTGCTAGTATTGCAGTGTTTTGAGAGCGAGGTGGTGGGATGGTTTTTTCGAAAAGCAATACCTATTTTGAGTGGCCTGGGGGAATTTCTGGCAGCGTTTTGCGAAAATTATTGTTTATTATCTGTGAAATCTCAGAAATTCACTCGGACGGGCGTTGAACTGGATTCGGCAACTTCTTTATAAATGGCACAATCGCGCCATCTTGCCCAAGGCACCGAATAGGAAAACTCAGTCTTACCTACTTCATCAACTAATGCGGCAAGCGTTCCGGGAGCAGGGGGGGTTTAAGTAACCCTTAGTGCCATTTCCCTGCAACTTGATAGACGCGTTCATGGATCAAGAACTAACTTTGTTGAGGTAGACGATGAACCGACATACTCAAACCACCCGCCCTTCTTTTAACAGATTACCTAGTCGCCACCGAGCACTTCGCCAACGTTTACGAGGCGTTGAGTCGCTCGAGCCGCGGATGTTGATGGCGGTGAGTATCGGCGACTACGTCTGGAACGATCTAAATTTCGACGGCGTTCAGAACGAGAGTCCGAGTGACGGTGTAAATGGCGTCGTCGTTTCCTTGTACACGAGCTCTGGAACACTGGTCGGCTCACCAACCCAAACCGCAAACAACACTAACGGTGATCCTGGATACTACTCCTTTAATGATATCGCTCCAGGCGACTACTACGTCTTGTTCGCACGCCCGACAGGGCAAGCGTTTTCGTTTCCGTTGCAAGGCGGAGATCAAAACGCTGACAGTAACGTGAACAAGAACGGCCGGTCAGACACTTTTACACTCGGCGCGGCAGTAACGAACCTTTCGATTGACGCGGGATTGGTTCCGACTGCCAGCGTTGGCACATTTGTGTGGTGGGACGAAAATTCAGACGGCTTACAAGTTGATACTGAGGGTGGAATTGGCGGAGCAACTGTAAGGCTGCTTCAAAACGGAAGCCAAATTGACTCGCAATTGACAGATGAATTTGGACAGTACTTCTTTAGAGACTTGGCACCAGGCAAATATCAAGTTCAGTTTGATCGACCCGTAGGATTTGAAGTACCCAGTCCAGCGGACGTACCAAGTCCAGTCGCAAGCAGGAACGACAAAGATGACAGCGATGGGTTGGGCCCATTGCTCATCACCGCCGAATTCACTTTGGCGCCAGGTGAAGTAAATCGCGATGTGGATCAGGGATTCAACAAGTCTGGCAAAGTCGGTAACTATGTTTGGCGCGACGCCAACAACAACGGCATCCAAGACGAAGCGGCCAGCTTTGGGGTGAACGGCGTTTCAGTCTCTTTGTTCACCGCTGCAAATGTTCTCGCCGGCGGTCCCGTCATCACTGCAAACGATGGCTTAGGGAATCCTGGTTACTATTTGTTCGCTGGTCTGACCCCTGGGCAATATTACGTCAAGTTTACAGCACCTGCCGGCCAAGTATTCACGGCGCAGTTTGCCGGCAGCACACAGTTGGACAGTGACGCTAACGCATCCGGCCAGACTTCCGTTTTCAACGTTGGCGCCGGAGTTGAAGAACTATCGATCGATGCTGGCTTGCGACCTATCGATCTGTCGCTCACTGCATTCGTGACTGACACAACACCTCCTTTAAACGCGACGATTACTTACTCAGTAACCGTCAGCAACTTGAATGGATTCAGCGCCGCAACAGGGGTTACCGTTTCGGATGTCTTGCCAGCTGGGTTTACCTATATTTCTGATAATGCAGGAGGGAAATACAACCCCGCAACGCGAACGTGGAATGTCGGCAGCGTAGCCCCTGGCGAATCCGTGCTGTTGCAAGTCGTCGCGACGGTAACTTCAGTCGGAACAAAGACCAACGTTGTTCAGGTACAAACCGCGGATCAGCCAGACGTTGATTCGGTTCCTGGCAATGCACCCGGCGTTCGTCAAGACGACGATTTTACTTTAAGCATCACCCCTTCGGCAAATATCGGCAATTATGTTTGGCGGGATTTGAACAACGACGGCATTCAGAATGAAGCATCGACGTATGGCATCAACGGAATAACGGTCACTCTGTTCACCAGCTCTGGATCGCAAGTTGGATTACCCACGACGACCTTCGACGATCTTGTCGGAAACCCGGGCTACTACTATTTCGCCGATATCAATCCGGGGGACTATTATGTTCAAGTCAGCGCTCCGTCGGGCCAAGTGTTCACAACTCCCTTTGTTGGGCTACCTGGGGCGGACAGCAATGTAGATAGCACGGGAAAGTCAAATGTTTTCACCCTTGTTTCAGGCGTTGACGACCAGTCCATCGATGCTGGACTTCGCCCGATAGATCTTTCGCTATCCAATACCGTCAGCAGCACAATACCGCGTGTTGGCACCGATGTGACTTATACTTTGACGGTCGCTAATGGTAGCGGTTTAAGTACAGCGACGAATGTTACGGTACAAGATGTTCTGCCCGCGGGAGTGACATTTGTTTCGAGCAGCGGAACTGGGTCCTACAATAGCGGCACCGGCATTTGGACCATCGGATCGCTTGCAGGGGGAGCAACTGCTTCCCTACAGATCGTCGCGACCGTTTCCAGCGGCGGAACAAAATCGAATCTTGCCCAAATTCAAACCGCTACCCCACCTGACTCTGACTCAACCCCCGGCAATGCTCCAGGGGTTACTGAAGATGACGATGCAACCAGTACACTGACACCGCCAGCAAGTATCGGCAACTATGTCTGGCGAGATGTTAACAACGATGGTATCCAGAACGAAGCGGCCATCTATGGCGTAAATGGAGTCACCGTAACTCTATTCTCGAGCACCAATACACAAGTCGGTTTACCAACAATTACCAGCAGTAATGGTGCTAACCCGGGCTACTATTCGTTCAACGATATCGCTCCTGGCAATTACTACGTCGTTGTAACTGCACCATCAGGTCAAGTTTTCACTTCGCCATTCGCGCCTCTACCAGGTAACATGACGACCGATAGTAACGTCGATAGTAACGGCAAATCGGACGTGTTTACGCTTCTGTCTGGCGTTGACAACCCGACTATCGATGCAGGCTTGCGTCCGATTGATCTTAGCCTCACGAAGACCGTTAACGATTCAACGCCAAGAGTGGGTACGAATGTTACCTACACGACTACCGTCACCAATAGCAGTGGCTTAAGCACAGCCACAGGAGTAACCGTTCAGGATGCATTGCCAACTGGTATGACTTTCGTGTCGAGCAGTGCGCCTGGTTCTTACAATAGCACCACAGGTGTTTGGACGGTTGGCTCCATCGCTCCCGGTGCAACCGTTACCTTACAAATCGTTGCAACCGTGGCCAACGGTGGAAACAAGACAAGCACGACTCAAATTCAAACAGCTGGTCAGCCCGACTTTGACTCGACGCCTGGAAATGCACCCGGAGTTCGTGAAGATGACGATGTCATCCTCACCGTGATTCCTTCAGCCAGTATCGGCAACTACGTCTGGCGCGATGACAATAGCGACGGTATCCAGAATGAACCAGCCAGTGCGGGACTGAATGGAGTCTCGGTTACTTTGTTTACAGGTGCCGGCACTCAAATCGGATCGATGGTGACGGCCAACGATACGAGTGGTAATCCTGGCTACTACTTGTTCACCGACATCGATCCTGGCAGTTACTACGTCAAAGTCGCAGCACCCGCCGATTTATTGTTTACTACGCAGTTCGCGGTAGCGGCAACGCAAGCGACCGACAGCAATGTGGACTCTAGCGGCAAGTCGAATACCTTCACGCTCGTCTCGGGTGTCGATGACCTAACCATCGACGCCGGCTTGAAGAAGAGCCAAATCTGTGCGGTTCTGGACTTCAATGGAAACACATCGACCTCAGGGACGATGGGCAACATTCGTACATTCGCCTCAGGATCGATCACAGTGAATGCAAGCGGGTTTAGTCGAGATCGAACTACCGGAGCTTGGGCCAGCGCCTATCTTGGCAGCTACGGTGGTGGACTCGGAGTCACCGACTCATCGGAAGGCAGCGGTGCAAACGACACGCATACGGTCGACAACTTAGGTGGTCGCGACAACTACATTCTTTTCGAGTTCAATCAAGCTGTTGTTATCGATACTGCATACCTTGGGTACGTGGTCACCGATAGCGACATAACTGTCTGGATTGGTACGATCCCCAATGCGTTCACCAGTCATCAAACTCTCAGCGATTCAATGTTGGCCGGGTTTTACTCCGAATACAATTGGACAACCCTGACCACGGCGCGTCTTGCAGACCTTAACGCAAATGGCGTTCTAGGCAATATCATTGTTATCGCCGCGGATGTTAGTGATACCTCGCCTGAGGATAACTTCAAACTGGGTCAAATGAACGTTTGCACGCCAGGCACCCAGCAGCCTGCGGCCCTAGGAGATTTTGTTTGGCATGACATGAACGGCAACGGCATCCAAGACTCAGGTGAACCGGGGATTCAAGGTGCCACCGTGACGCTCACCGGTGGTGGGGCTGACGGTGTCATCAACGGAATTGGCGACACAGTTGTATCTACCACGACGGGTATAAACGGTGCTTACTCCTTCACCGGCTTGGTGCAGGGAACCCAATACCGGACTGCCTTTGGCTTGCCGACTGGCTACACCGCGGCGAGCCCTCGCAAATTGGGCGCGGATGCCTCACTCGATAGCGACGGATTGGTATCTGACATCATCATACTTGGATCGGGACAGAATAACTCGACCATTGATGCGGGGTTCTACAAGGAGGTTAAGATCGGCAACTATGTTTGGAATGATCTTAATAAAAATGGCCTCCAAGATACAAACGAAGTTGGAATCGGCGGCGTTGTTATCAATCTTAGCGGAACCAGTGGAAGCGGGGCTGCGATCAGTCTCTCCACCACAACCGCCTCCAATGGTTCGTACATGTTTAGTTCGCTGCCACCTGGAACTTACCAGGTCAGTGTTGCAGCCTCGAATCTAACCACTGGCCCGCTTAGTGGTTACGCAGCTAGTCCTACACTTGTCGGCACTGGTCGCGGATTGGATAGCAACCTCAATCCATCTGGTACTTCGCCCGCAACACTTGTTTCTGGCAGCACCGACTTGAATGTCGATTTCGGTTACTACTTGGATACCACCAAGGTCTGTGTAAATTTGTACTTAGAGGGTAATACTTCCACCAGCGGCGCAGCGGGCAACATCATCACGTTTGCCTCAGGCAGCATTTCTGCCAAGGCCAGTGCATTCAGCCGCGATTCGGCGGGCTCTTGGACCGCTGCATACCTGGGCCGCTACGGTGGTGGACTCGGAGTTACGGACACCAGCGAAGGAACAGGCTCGGGCAACACACACACCGTCGACAACATCGGCAGGAACAACTATGTCCTGTTTGAGTTCTCGCAAGCTGTCACTGTTGATACCGCGTTCCTCGGCTATGTAAGCGGTGACAGCGATATCAAAGTGTGGATCGGCAACGCGTCCAATGCATTTAACAGCCACTACACGCTTTCTGACTCGTTCTTGTCCGGCTTGGGTTTCTCTGAAGTGAATCTCGGCGATGGAAGCACTCGAACTGCTGACATCAACGCAGGCAACAGAACGGGCAATATTCTTGTGATTTCGGCCAATGTGCTCGAGCCTTCACCCAACGATCAATTCAAGATCGCCGAGTTGAACTTATGTGCGATGGTTCCGATGGCTCAATCAGGCACCAAGTTCTTTACTGTTGATGACGATACCAATAAGACGTTCAAGTACAACAGCGTTGGCACTCCAACTCAGGATTTTGCAATCGCCGCACTTGATCCTCGAGGGATTACCACAAACGTTTCCGGTTCCAATGTCTGGATCGCCAATACAAACGGAAGGATTTACAACTACACCAGCGCCGGAGCACACGTTGCCAACTGGTCCTCGAAAATTAAGGGACTGCAGGGTGTAACCACCAATGGAACTCATCTCTGGACCGTGAGCGACGCGACTGACCGAGTCTACTACTATCCAAATGGAACGACGTACGCGAACGACTCGTCGGTAAGCCCCGCGTCATCTTTCCCCCTGAATTGGTACAACAATAATCCAACTGATTTGACCACTGACGGAACTTTCATTTGGGTCGTCAATGAAGGGAACGTCTCAGGCGGTTCAGGTGACATGGTATTCAAGTACACGATGTCGGGGAGCTATCTGGGACGCTGGCAACTCGATCCAGCGAATGCAAGACCGACTGGAATCACCATCGATCCAGCCGGCGGTAACAAGATTTGGATTGTCGATAACGCAACCGACCGAATCTACGAATACAGCGGTGCAACCGGTTGCGTATCCGGCGGCATTATCGCATCCAAGTCCTATGCCCTTGCTCCTGGCAACACCAATCCTCAAGGCATCGCAGATCCTCCTGGCCCCGGCGATGAAGCAGTAACAACAGAATCATCGTTGGTGGTGAATGAGCAGTACATTAACCCCGACATCAATCCTTCGTTCAATACATTCAACGCAACAGATGTTAACAGCGACGGAGTGACATCGCCGCTAGATGCTCTGCTCATCATCAATCGCCTCAATGCACTGCAACGCGATAGCAGCTTTGATTCCGACGCATGGATTTATGATGACGTCAGCAACGATCGCAAACTCAGTCCGCTTGACGCCCTGCTCGTGATCAATCAGCTGAACTCAGACCGGCAGTCGACTTCAGATTCCCCAGCGGCCCCACCTAATGAGAGCGAATCGAGTACATCTTCCTCTACTCCTCCAGAACTTGGAGCCGGCGAAGGCGAGGGCTTTGCAGCCAGGGATGCCTATTTTGCAGGGTACTCGCAGTCTTTCACCGCAGACTTCGAAAGCGAAAGTGGCACCGTCCGAAGCAGTGATCGAAGTGCACGCGGTCTTCGACGCGTGTCTCGCTGAGTGGGCTGGTCTTTTGCGCAAACGTTTTAGCCGGTAGGCAGTGGAGCGAGCTACCTTGGGAGTTATGAGTCTGAGGTACTAACCGATCTTGATTTGCGAAGACCGGCTAGTGCCTCAGCCCAGGGAAATCATCAAAAGTATAAACACTTCTTGCCGATCACCACCGATTTTACTTGGTGACGTGTCAAAATGTACTTAACCTTACTTGCTTCCAATGCGGTACAGAATAGGATTGGTTCGAAGCAAGAAACTGTTTTTGTATACCGACAAGGAAGCATAGGTTTCTCCAAAGAGTTCATTCGCTGCCAACTCGATGAACTCTCTGCCTGGCTTAATAACTGTCGTTATGCCACCACTGCCGGTTATGTAAATGCGATCTTTAGTTGCAGTAAGACTAGCTGCGAATTTGCCGCCCAGTCGATGCTGCCAGACTTGAGTCCCAGAGGCTCCTTCGAGACAGGTAGCGATTCCATCGGAAACGAAATAGACTTTATCGCCGACGACTACTGGCGAAGATATTTCTGGTACCTGGCGCGAGTACCGCCATAAGATTCCCGAATCAGTGATATCTCCATTTCCTTGAGTGCTTACGGCAACCATTTCAGGCTTGCTAAACCCAGTGCAAACAAAGACTCGGTCACGGTCGAAAACGGGCGTCGGCACAAGCGAGTATCCGCTTCCCACTTTCGCCCGCCACCATTCAGTGCCATCCTCAGGGTTGTAAGACACGAGCCACTGGGCGGCCAGTGAGATCAATTGCTCGCGGCCATTCGAATGGACGAGCAATGGTGTACTAAACGCTCGTCGCTGAGAGTCATCCACGGGAGTGATTTCTGGGCGGTTCACTTTCCATTTTGTTTCGCCCGACAATTCATCGAGAGCGATTAGGTATTGCTGATCCGCTCCGTCGCAGGCAAGATACAGAGTGTTATTCCAAAGTACTGGTGATGCACCACCGCCGGTCAGTTCCTCTACCACCAGCTCACGTTTCCACAGAATGTTGCTGCTGGCGATATCAATACAAGCGGTTCCTAGTGATCCGAAGTGGCATACGATACGCTTTCCATTGGTGACCGGAGTCGGAGAAGCGTAGCTATTCATTGAATGAATCGGTGGTGGATTCTTCTTCTCGAACAAATCGATACGCCGAAGTATCTCGCCGGTCTCAGCGTTCACTTCGACTGCAAACAGAGTTACAGCGCCATCGACGACAATGTCTCGCGAACCATATGGGAGGTTGGCCAGTTTTTCGGCGGCTTCTTTTGTGCCAATCGCTACTTCTTCTGCCGAGGTCAGCCAGATGCGATCGCCGACAATGATCGGAGATGACCAGCCTTTGCCAGGAACTGCTCTGCTCCATACGAGGTTATCAGCCGAACTGCCCCATTGCGTAGGAACTTGGCTTTCCACAACGTGACCAGAGTCTGGACCTCGGAATTGCCACCAATCTTCGGCGAGTGCCCATTCGGCGCTGCGAATGCAAAGCAAGGCTTGAAGTAGTCCGACTGAGAGGGCTTTATAGTTCATTGCACACTTGCGAATCCGTTTGACCAAATTGCACACCAAGTGCTTTATCCAGATTAGATTTTAGGGTTGAGTGTCGCACAATTGTCTCAATTGCTGCAGCTACGATTGGGACAATCGTGCGACAATCAAATTGCGAACCCCATAATCTAATCTGGACAAAGCACTAGTATTAAGCCACTGCACAAGAATAGTTTACTCAAGTGGCTTGGCGCAAATCCTAAATCTCAACCTTAACGAAGTATAAAACCTTTGCCCGCAGAATCGACAAAAGTTGCATATTCAGTTGTTTTGAACCGGCGTGAACGTACCGCTGTTCTCGCGTGCAATCAACTGAAGCGTTTCGCGGCCCTCTTCGCTAAACAAATGAACCGTGTGGATGGGGATCTGACGGTAGGTCGATGAAAAGCCATTGATCATTCGCAGCATACCGACAGAGTTGTCCTGCAATTCTCCGTCGGACAGCAAAAAGATTGCATCCGGTTGGAGAGCCAACGCATTCTGCAACGCTTCGGCAGGCATCGTCGCACGTCCAAGTTGATGTGCACGCAACCATCGCTTAACTCTTGGCAGCGTAGTTTCGTCGGACTTGAAGAACTTGACTCGGGTAGGCGGAATGTTAAACAAGTACGATGTCTCGATATCGAAACAGATGATGTAAAACTCTTGTTCGGGCTGCAGGCCATTGAGGCTGTCCATCAATTGATTGCACGCGTACGTCCAGCGGTCCTCTTGCAGCATACTACGCGAACTATCGAGAACAAAAATGAAACGCTTGCCTTCGGCGTAAGCCCCAAAGAACGCCGCTCCACGCTTTTTCATCGCGTCCGACAATGAGCTTGCAGCGGAACCGCCGCCACCACTACTTCCACTTCCACTTGTCGAGGACCCTGAAGCCAGCGACACGTCGACCGACGCCCCTGTATCAGCAGGCATCGTCGCCGTCGCTGAGGAAACCTCAAGGTTCGCCAGTGAGGGTGCGGCCATCGATTCCAACGGTGGCGGAGTGACGTCTGGCAACTCAACTGGCGTTTCGACCCCCTCGACTTCCACGGCGTCAAAGCCAATCTCTTGCGAGTCGCCAATGTCAGCGTTGAGCATCACGCCGTGACTCTCTTTGCCGATGGTGAAAGCGATCGAAGCGACAACAATCAGCACAACAACATGGATTACGAAACTTGTCATGAACGCGACGGCACTGCTCGCGCGTCTTTCAAAGTTTGTATGATGCTGCAGCATGTTTAAAACCGTCGCCATCTGTTTTCGAGCTTCAACGCATTAACAAGCACTAGTGGTCAACTAATCAAGCAGCTCTCGCGGGTCGACGACATGATTATAGAGCGGTCTAGAAAGAAGTGAAATCGAAATACCCCCACCCATTGGGACACTTTCAAGCCGAAATTCACTTTTTGCGAGGGTCTGGCACGAAAATGAACTGCCCTTTGTTCTCAAGCGCAACCTGCTTCATCAACTTTTGTCCCGAATCGGGCGAGTAAAAGGCGATGGCGTGAATCGGCACTCGAACTTGTTCGCCACTGATGAAATCACTCGTCCTGTTCTTAGTTCGCAAGAATCCCGGGACATCAATCTTGGTCACTCCGTCTGCGAGTAAGTAAATCGCATCAGGCTCAACTTCAATAGCTTGTAAGAGGGCATCGTTGGGCGGCGCGCCACGCTCAATTCGCAATGATTCGATCCAGTTTCGGGCGTGCTTCAAGTTCTCTGGTGTCGCATACAGAGGGCTAGTCGCCGGCTCCCGCTCGCCAGGCATTGGAATCGCGCTAAGCTTTTGATTGAAGAAAATAATGTAAAAACGATGGCTCGCCTTCATCGTGGAAAGCGATCGCAGCAACTCTGCTTTGGCTGCTTCCCAAGGACCGCCGCGCATACTCTCAGAACCGTCGATCACATAGCAGAAGCAATTGCCCGAAGCGGCCGCCCCAAAGAAGCTTGCATTTGCATTGGACGGATTCGGACGCCCCGACGAAGCGGCAACCGCTCGATTTGCAGAAGCTTGAACGCCGGACATACCGGACGCGACCGATTGACTCACTGCATTAACACTGGTCGATGACAGGCCTACCGCCGAAGGCAAGCTCACCGAGGACTGAGTTGTGTCGCTCGGCATCTCCGGTGAAACCTCCTCGGTGGAAGTGACTTCTACTGGCTGCAAAACCTCAAACGAATCGGCAGCGCCATCACTCGGGCCAGCTTCGAACCCTAAACTGGCTGTCTGATGTGGAATTCGCATGGTGATTGCCATCAAAGTGCTGATCAACGCACTGTGGACAACAATACTAAAGATCAATCCGCGCTTGCCGCTGCGAAAAAGCGGCTTACCTAAATCTCGATCCGCCTCTTTTAAAATTTGCAGTTCCGGCAAATCTTCATAAACGAGCGGTTCGTCTCTATCGATCTCATCCAAAAACTCATCTGGTAATTTTTCTGGAAATGGATTTTCAGCACATCCTTCAAATGCTTCACATCGCTCCCCTCCCTCGCAGTCTTTTCTGTTTTCTTTCGCGTCTTCAATTAGTCCTCCCACTTCATCCGATCTTGAATTCAGTTCGCTGTCGCTACCAAGCAACTCATTCGAACGCCGTTCAAGTCGTTCGCGGGCCGACGGTAACAAGCGATCCCAACTCATAGCTGTCTTGGGCGGTTCGATGGTTTCAACTTCCGAGGTGACAGTCGCGGGTTCTGCCAAACTCGCTGCATTTGAATGTTGCGTAGAAAACGAAATGTGGCTTTTGAATTCAGTGGCGTCCAGCGTGGGCATTGGGCTTTGTCCGACGCTTGGCGATTCGCTAATGCCTCGGTAACTTTCCAGCCAACTCCGTAGCAGGCTCGCATCACCGCTACGAGCTTCAGACAAGGCAACTTCTAGTTCCGCCTTCTGAGCCGCAACCCGCGCAGCATGGGCTTCGCTGGCAATTGCCACCAGGGCTACATGGCCGCGTTCAATGAGTTGCTCATGTTCCAAGGAATTTCCCCGATCGATTCGTTTCATATTGGGGTTCGTCTTTTCTCGACCAGGGCAACAAAGACATCCAAAACAGCTTCACGCAACGCCTATTTTCCACTAAAGGATGTATTTTTAGGCGAACCATCGCCGCTGTCAAGCGTTTTCATAGTTGCTTCAAATCTTCCCTTCACTGATTTTCCTGTCAGATCTCCGCCTCGATTATCTACCTCTCATGGTCTCCCGCTTATCGCTTACACCTTACACCTTTCGGTATTGCTCTTGGCTCACCCTCACGCATAGGCGTATAAGCAAGTATTTGTGCCGAAACTTGGTTCGAAAAACGGCGAATGCTGGTATTGATCGAAAGTGAATTCATGAAGTCTTCAGCAGCAAACTTTAAGAAATCTGTTGGACGGTTGTGGAAAACAGCCGCCAAGCGATGGTCAGCCGTCGTCGTTCTGGGTTCAAGCCTAACTTCGTTCGCTGCAGGGCAAGCTCCACCGCCGCCGCTGAGTGCTAACCAGCCGCCGGCTGCCGTTCCTAGCTTGGATAATACCGCCGCTAATCCGGCCGCCAGCAATGCACCTGGTGCTTCGTCGTTGCAATCGCGACGATCTAGCGGACCACCAAAATTGCCGAGCGACTCAGGGCAGTACTATGAAGAATATGACATCAAGCCCTACACGAAAGAACTAACTGGCATCGATCGCCCACAACAAGCGATCATTGACTGGGTGCTCCGCGAGACAGGTACCGATGTCTGGTTCTCTGAACCGTTTGGATTTCTCAGCGCAGACCGCAATACTCTGCGCGTTTACCATAACGAGCAGATGCACCAACTTGTGCGAAGTATCCACGAAAAATTCGTCAACGGCACGACCGCCCCACAGTTGTATGGTGTGCGACTGATGTCGATCGGCAATCCAAATTGGCGCACTCGAGCTCATACGCTTATGCGTTCCGTTCAAGCACAGTCGCCCGGTGTGAGCGCTTACTTGATCTCGAAAGAAAACAACGCGATGCTTCTTGCGATGCTTCGCGGTCGAACCGATTTTAAGGAACTAAGTTCAGTCGACGTTGTGGTTCAAAACGGTCAATCGCAAGTTTTGGAACAACTGCGCGGCCGCAACTATGTTAGCGATTACAAACCGATCGAGAATACTTGGCCCCCGTATATGCCAGTCACAGGCGAGATCAAAGAGGGTTATCGATTGCAAGTCAGTCCGCTGTTGAGCGTCGATAAGCAATCGGTGGATATCGTGGTGAAGTGCAACATCGATCAAGTCGAGCGACTGGCCAACGTAAATCTTGAGATGCCGCTGACCACTGGCCAAGTTTATTCTGGGCAAGTGAATGTGCCTCAAGTAGCTAGTTGGCGCTTGCATGAACGCTTCCGCTGGCCCGCTGATCAAGTTCTTTTGCTAAGTTGCGGAGTCGTCGCGGCTCCACAAGGTGCTCCGAACGGATCGCTTTTTGGGCAAGGAACTAGTTTGATTGGCTTGGATCGAATTTTGCCCAATGGCGGAGATCGAGCCGACGCCTTGTTTCTGATCGAATATCGTGGCGACGCCACCGGCCGAGTCAGCACTGCTCCCACAGGCAACAGTCCAACCCAGCTCAATTCCGCTCAGCAGAACCTAAATCCCCTCAGTCGCGGGCGCTATTAGATTAGTGCTTTGTAGCTGGTTTTGTAAAAAACCGGTTGCGCAGAATCGGGTAGCTGGTTTTGTAAAAACCGGTGGCGACTGCCAGTAGACTCAAACATTGTGCATCCGGGTTCTCACGAACCCAGCTACTCGACTAAACTACAAATGCTAGCAATTAATCTTTAACGGAAAAATACTGAGTGTCGACCTTAGAATGGCGATAATTAACGGCTTGACACAAGCAGTAATTCATAAATCTTCGAACAACAATTGATTTCGTCTTGACGCTTAGTACCATTTGCGGACACCTTATAGATCTTGAGTTCATGGAACCGAACTCAAGTGAATATCAAACGAATTGATGATCGAATAGCTAGCAAAAGTGGCAAGGAGGCCGCCGATGTCTACATCTACTCCTGGTGGAGCATGTTCAACTGTCAGTCTACGCACTCTGTTGCGTGAAGCTGTCTTTGTTGGGGCCGATGACATTCGAGCGCATCGCTGCGTTCACAAGGCTGACCAATGCCGAGTGGGCGATATCTATGTGCCCATGCAAGGGCCAACTGGCGACGGGCATGACGAAGTTGAGCAGGCGGTTCGTCGCGGTGCTTCAGCCGTAGTCGCTGAGCGTTTGTTGCCAGTCACCGTGCCACAGTGCTTGGTCGACAGCACACCCATCGCATACGGAAAAATTTGCCATGCGATAGCCGGTAACCCATCGCAGCGAATGCTGACGATCGGAGTTGTCGGGACACACGGCAAGACCACCACTTCGCTGTTCCTGTCAGCCATGCTAAAAAAACTTGGCGGTCAAGTTGCTTACTACACCTCGTTGGGTGCGAGCGATTCGACCAGTTGCGATCGAAGCGCTGTGCGTCCGCCAGCAACTCAGAAACTTGCCAAGTGGCTCAAGCAAGCCGATCTTGCCGGCGCACCAGCGGCTGTGATCGAGCTCACCCCGTCCATGTTGCAGAATCATGTAACCTCAGGCATCGAGTTCGACCTGTTAGTTGTGACGGGTATGCGACCATCCCAACTCCGCGGCTCGCAAAGCCTTAAGAATTCTCAGCGTTCGCTGGAAGAAGTGATCAATCAAATGAAGTCGCACGGCATGCTGCTTTACAACGCAGACGATGCTTATGCAACCCGTTGGGCTGGTAAGTCCTCATTGCCTGCAGTGGGCTATGGACTGGATGCGAGCCAAAACGTTCGCGCAAAACGACTATCGCGAGCTGGCGGTGAGCAGCAATTGCTGACGGTTGTTGGCAACATGGTCATGCCGCTCACTTTGAAAATGCCTGGCGATCATATCGCTCGGGCGGCGCTGGCTGGTGTAGCTGCTGGTTGGATGTTTGATCTCCCAGTTGCCGAAGCCATTGCCGGAGTTGAGTCGTTGCAGTCGATTCCTGGTCGGATGCAACGAGTTGCTCAGGCGGTAGACGTGCCGCTGTATATCGATGCAGGCGAAACGCCTGATCGAGTTGCAATCGCCCTGCACGCTTTGCAACAGCATCAGCTCGGTCCGACCACTGCCGTCGTTGATGTAAGCAGTCGCTTG
This sequence comes from Planctomycetia bacterium, assembly GCA_031412515.1. Classification (GTDB taxonomy): domain Bacteria; phylum Planctomycetota; class Planctomycetia; order Pirellulales; family Pirellulaceae; genus Aureliella. The sequence continues at coordinate 18,903 of JANODD010000331.1, forward strand.
CATCCACAGTGGCGCGGACGCTTGGGCGAAATGCTCGACAAGGCTGCGTCTCGCGTTGTCCTGAGCGCATCGGGTTGTTCGGCTGCGAATGCTCAGTCAGTCATTATGGATGTGCTTGGCGGATTCCGAAGCCCTGGTCGCGTTGAAGTGATCCCTAATCGTCAATCAGCGATTCGCTGGGCGGTGAAGAACACTGAAGCGGGTGCGATCTTGTTGAGTGGTTGTGGTTCAATGCCATGGCTGGATTCCAACGATGAAATATGCAGCGACGAGATAGCGGCTAAAGCGGCTTTGGAATCCAAGAATTATCGGCCCATTGCACCGATCTTGGGAATTTTTCCGCCTACTTCGCCAACTCCCTTTTTTTCCCATTGACCTTGGTCTTGCGAATCCAGTATTTCTTCCACCACGCGAGCAGGTTGCAGCAAAAACTCTGACCAGCCAGCCGCACAGTAGGCAAGAACTCACTCGCCGTTGATGACCCTTTTCACGGCCAAGTGCGCTCAAGCATTACAGCGGTTTGTGGAGTTTATGGTTGTGTGCGTCACGGAGGACGCCGAAGGCTCGCGCTAAGACTGGACGTCGATCAATTGGAGTTCTGTCGTAGGCTATGGTTTTGCGGGAAAGCATAGCTGGCCTCCCTCCTGGGTCGGAGCAATTTGTAGGTAGATTGCGGTTTCTGGGTCAATCGTAGTTTGTCTGCGCTTCACGACAGAGCTTACGTCTGCGCACCGGAGCGAGGTGGATTCCACTTCGCTTCGGTGCCAGGGAACAACAAAGCCTTCGCGATTCAAAAGAATCACGAAGGCTTTTTTCGTAGCAGCAAATAGTCGCCTTTCGCTCCGCGAAAGTAGCGATTTGCGGCGCTACTTTCGCGGAGCGAAAGGCGACTTTAGTACCCAGCCAAGAAGTCTAGCTATAGCTAGCAAGCTAGGCTACGAACTCATTCAGCAATTCTTCCATCTGATCGATATCAAACAACATATCGACCACATCCCGGTCCGGAACGGATTCGCTTGATTCAAACTCTGCAAGCGACAATTCAATTCCATCGCCAAACGCAGCATCGTTGAAATCCGATTCGACTTCAGCAGCTTGAACGACTACTGCTTCCTCGACGAATTGCTCTGAAGTAACTTCGGTTATTTCAACTTCACTTACGGAACTGGAAACAATCAGCGGAGCCGCGAACAGTTCCGCTGCAAACTGAGAAACTTGACTGCGAACACTGGCAGTACCGCCAGTAGCATTACTGATCGGCACGCTTTGCTGGGCATTCGCGACCACGAAGTAGCTCGTGTTCGCTTGCAACTGAGCCCAAGTCAGCGGCGCCGGATGTTGCGTGCCCCAAGGATTAAACGTGGTGAATTTATCAGTCGTCGCGTCGTAACCAGTGACCGAATAAGCGTGCCCGGAAACCATTAGTGTGGCGCTGCCAGTTGTTCCAACAGTGACTGCACGACCAGCGTTCAAAGCGTTGACCACTGCAGCTTTATTGTTCGCGTTCGAAGAAGCGTAAAGGGTTGAGTTGTAGCCTAACACTTGAGCATTCACGACGCTCATCCAACCGCCTTCGATGCTGGCGTATGAATTGGCTGGTGTCCGTCCTGACTTGCCCGTTGCATTCCATTGTGCATAAGCCTTTTCAGCGAGCGCAATCCATAGAACATTGCCTGTGTTAGAAAGGCTTGCTCCGTAGTTTGAGTAAGCGAATGTGCCGCTGGAGGTCGACGGCAACAGGCGATCTACGGTGACGTAGTCAGCGACTCCAGCATTGTTCGCAAATCCGTCTGAAATCGTTCCGTCGGAATTGTAAAAGGCTGCGTATGAGCCGCCATAGAATCGGACGGTATACGTGCCATCGCCATTGTCTACAAACATATTACGAACCGCGTCCGCGTTCTTCGTACCTAATGATCCAAGTGCGGCGATGAAGTAGCAATCGCCTAACATGCCTTGCTTTTCATTCGCATAACCGGGCGCACCGACGAATAGTGAACCCGAAGCGGCTTGATAGCTGAGCGACCCGCTTTTCAAAGTGGGTCGGTCCGTACCTAAGAACCACTTGTCAACCAACTTATTCAGCAAGGTAGACGAACTGCCTGCCGCCAAGTTGCCTGCCGCTGTACCTTGATAAAGAGCGTTTGCAGGGTTGGAGTTGACGACATCACCAGCCAACACTTGAACATAGTTCGCAATGTTGAACTTACTTGCGTTCGAAACGACATATCGAAGATCGGTCAATTCGGTTGCGTCCACGGTGCCATCGGTGCCAGCGGCTCTTAGCAATTGCATCATCTCTACACGTGAGATTGAATTGTCGGCAAAATAGGTTTGAACTAAACTCGCCAGCACAGTGTTTTGCAATCCGTTAGCCGGTACTGGAGTTGTTGCAGTCAGCGTAGCTTGAGCCCGAATGGTTCCTGCTTCAGCTATGATGGTAAAAGTACCATCGGCGCTGGGTGCCTTGAATAGTCCAGTTTTAGAAACTGTTCCGCCGCTTGCACTCCATACAAACTTGGGCTGCTTGGTCAGCGGCGATTGAAATTGATCGAGGCCAACGGCCGTGAATTGTTGAGTCTGCCCAGGTGTTGTTGTGGCTGTTCCGGGAGTGAGTGAAACACTTGTTAAAACCTGAACGGCTTCGATAGACAAAGGAAATGTCAAACCTCCGGTCGCTAGTTCGAAACGGTATACACCGGACTTGCTGAATGCGAACGTCGTCGAGTTGGCTTGTGTAGTATTCGTTGCCGAGCCACCGTTGGGAGTGCCCAGCGTTGTCCAGGCGTAGGTAAGATTCGAGGAGATACGCTGACCGAATTGATCGTAAGCTTGGATTTGAACTACGGCTCCCGTACCTTCGGTTCGAATCGACTTGCCCCCACTTCTCACTAAGTTGCCGGGCGATAGCAGTTCCAGTTTAGTCACCTTTTCGGTGACAGTTACTGCCTGCGTAGTGGTCACCGACAAGCCTTGTGCGTCAGTGATCGTTAGGCTGACGTTGTAAGTACCGGTCCTGTTGAACGACAGCACGGTGGTCTGAGCCGCATTGTTTGTGTTCTTCGTGAACTTAAACGTTGCATCGGTCGGCGATTGAGTGACTTGCCAAGTGTAGATTAGCTTCTTTGCTCCACCGTCGTCCGAGCCAACGGCCGAAAGCGCCACGCTTTTAGCGACCGTTGTGATATCTGTACTCCCATTTGAATTGATGGGTGTAGAAATTGATGGCGCTGTGTTGACGCTTGTTGCCTTTATCGCCGGCGCCGAACTGGGTGCGTTGAGTAGTAGCAGGCTTTGCTCCAGCCCATTGATCGTACACATCATGCGATTTTCAAGTTGCTCAAGCTGGATTGAGCGCGACGTACGAACAGATTTGGCGTTCAGAGAGCGACGTTGGCGCGAGGTCATAGAAGGCTCCGATTGATTCACTAACCCGAATGCGCTAGTGAGGGATGAATCGCGTTCTAAGAACGAACGACTTGATGTGGACTCAGGTGATGTAATCGATTCGGAGCTGGATAGGGCAAGATACCGGTCCAAATTGGGTTGCATCTCAACCCTAGTGCAACTTCGTTCTGGGGGCAAACGAAAAAAATTGAGAATCGCAGGATCGTCATGTTGGCTGCACAAGAGGGGTGTTAGAACCGCACCGAGCACCGCGAACGAACCTCAAACCAACATGAAAGCAACCTCAAACCAACCTCTAGCTAACATCAAACCAACACACGAATGACCCCGCGTTTACCAGGACCTAACACTGCACTGACAATCAGCCAACAACTTTTCCACAGTCGTTTTATCGGCAGAATGCGGATAAGTGGAACAAGTGGTCAACGGTAGCTGGTTTCGTGAGAAACCGGATGCAGTAGAACGGTCGCCGGTGCGCCCGGTTTCTCACGAAACCAGCTACATATGCTTGCAGAAAGCTATGTTTAGCTTTTCATACCGCACTACTCAGCCTTCTTACGAGATGCTCTCGGCTTCTTCGGTGCAAGAGCTTTTACATCCGCCTCGACGATTGCCGCGTCTGCTTTGGGTCCTACTTTCTTGCGGCTTACTCGCTTGGGTTTCGCCTCCTCGGTAGCTGCGGCCATCGCTTCGTCGGTTTGTACAACCACGGCAGCTTCAGCAACTACACCGCTGTGCTGCGTCCAACCTTTCTTAACGTTCTCTTCTTTGAGGGCTTCATACAGCGATTCGATCTGTTCGACTGAGTTGCTGATGAGTACGTCGCGAGCCAACGCATCCTTGCGGTTGGGGCTGAAGTCGGTGTAGTGGACAACGTAAGCTGGATACTCGTCGCTGATGGTATCTTTGTTTGTCTTCAGCAATACGAACTTGCGAACCATCGTTTCGCCTTTGAGTTGCTTCGTAAAAATCTCACGGCGCAGGACGCTGGTTTTAGGCAGGGCAAATTCGCGAGCGTCTGTATCCACTTGAGCGACTTCGACGCGATCGCTGACCTGCGAGATGCTTACATCGGCTGGATGAGCCTTCTTGTCGTCACGCACGCGAATGAACTGAGGCGAGATGACGGTCGCAAGCGGCAACCGGCGAACCACTTTATAGCCAGGTTTGTCTCCACTCTCATAATCCAACACCATCCGATTGACTGAACCACCGCGAGTGTTCTGCGAGATGATGTCGAGGCAACTTATTTCAATTACCAGGCTAGGGCGGATCATTTGATAGGCAACGTGATCTGAATTGACTTCCGCATATTCGCTATCGACAACCTTATCTTTGAGATCGCTGAGCATTTGGCGACGCAGATCATCGCTAAAGCCACCGCCGACTCGCGAGAGAATATGAAACGTGCCATCGGACCGCATCACGGCGAGTAACAAGTCGTGCAACATCCCTTGACGTTCGTCGGTAGATTCCGTGAAACCAACGACAACTGCGTCGAGCGTGTGGCGTGGCTTGACCTTGAACATGCCCGCTTCATCGCTGCGGACCACAAGACCTTCAGCCCCTTGCTTTTCGACCCACTCTTCAAACTGCTGGTCGACTTCGGAACAGTCTATTAGGAACCTGGCTTCCACGGGATGGGCGAGCGTGCCGTCACCGAAAATCTTCTGAATGGCCGTCCAAGTTTCCGGAAAATGTTCGCTGCTTGGAACGCCGTCGAGAGAGATGAGATCGAAAATCGCGAATCGCAGACGCTCGAGATCGGCCATGGATTGGGGCTGTCTCGCAACAGACGCAACGTCATGGACTCTCGGGCGACGCTCAGCATTTTCGACATAAAGCTCGCCCACGATCATCGCTTCAGTGTGACCAGCGACCATCAGCTGCTTGCGAACTTCCTCTTGAAATGGCATGCCCATACGTACGGTGCCGCCTGGATTGATCGTAAAAACTTCGCCGTCGCGACATACCAGTACAGCAAATTCTCCATCGACCTTGCGGCTAACGTGATAGGTCGCCGCGGGAATGCGTTCGCGAATGCTGGTCCGGTCAAGCGGAATCATCTGACCGCTAACACGCCGACGATAGTCTTGGACTTGCGGCAGAATTCCCGGATCGGCCAACATGGTAGCCGTTCCGACCGAGTAGCCGCCGAGTTTCAACTCCATCCGAGCTTTATCAATCAGTTGCAACTTGCTCACGATGCGGCCTCCTCAGTGTTCTTTTCGCTTTTGGATTCGGTCTCCGCAACTTTGGGAATCTTGAGTTCCAAGTTGGAAAAGTGCAGCACCAAGTAATACTTGTCTTCTTGAATTCGACCTTCCAAGAATCCCCGATAAGGTGTTCCGCCGCGACGCAGAATCAAGGGCTGATTAGATTTCGGTCCAGCCCCGAGCAGCATGAGCGCGTTGCGTTCTTGCAACTCTTTAGCCATGGCATATAGAAAATCGTAAGTTAGGCCATTGATGTGCTGGAGTTGCATCTTGCCTGAGAAAACAAATTTGCGAATCGCTTGCTCGCGAGGAATAAAAACACCCGACCATCGCAGCGGCAATTCACCAGCCAAGTTGGTATCGGCTAGTTTTCTTGGTCGACGTTCACGCACGGATCCGTCTGCGTTGCGAACGACTTCCCAGAACCTTACGTTGTGCACGATCTGTCGATTCTTGTCGACATAAACTCGAGCTGTGTCGCGCAGTAATCGTCCCGCGTTGTCGAAATCGATCTCTGGATCACCGCTAATTAATGCCTCGCTGACAGCAGCCAAATCACCGCTTGTCGCAATCAGACCATCGAGCTCATGGTCCATTGTTGACTTGATGAACCGCACTCCACTTGCTTGCCGGCTTTGCGCATCGACCCAACGAACCTGCTTGCGCGATGCAACACTGGAGGTAGCGATGACTGCGTCGCGACCACTACTGTTACTGATGTTGATTTCAGGCATGGGGCACGGTAAGGAGTAAAGAGTAAGGACAACGCTGTGAAGCATTTTTCTCAGTGAGGTAGCTGGTTTCGTGAGAAACCGGATGCAGTAGTAGGGTCACCGGTGCGCCCGGTTTCTCACGAACCAGCTACATATGCTCGCCAAAATGCTTCACAGCGTTGAATAAGGGGTAAGAGGGATCAGTAAGAAACAGTGGGAATCGCAAGCTGGATGCATACGCCACTAAAAGCATACGCCACTAGATCATGTCGAAGTCCATCATTTCGCCGTCGTCGATTTCTTCTTCGTTAGAGGATTCGACGATGGGTGATGCAAGGCCGATGAAGTTGACACTTGTAGGATTACCGATGGCAATCATGATCTCACCAGCATCGTTGGCTAGCAGAAAGCCCGAGTCGGCTTCGTGACCGCCTCGATAACTGTACGAAAAAGTGAATATGGTGCCGCGATTAAACTCCGCTTTAAGGTCCGATAGATCGTCCTGACTCTCGGCGGCGTAGACTAATCGAATATTGTGTTGCAGATAATCGTCGATGGAGCAGGTTTCAAAGAGCTTGATCGGATTGCTAAAAGAAGAGGGTACAGGAGTGACCTCTTGGCCATCCAAGTCGACTGGCTTCAATTGCGATTTGTCGCACCAGTTCAGATCAACGTCCAGCCAACCGAGGGCTGTCGAGCCGCGTCCAACGAGCGTTCGGCCGTCTTCGGCCAAAGTTGCCAGCTCGCACCGGCCACCTTTGTCGTCGACAACCTCCAGCTCTTTATAACCGTACAAGCGGCTGCGATCGATCTTGTTCATTTCGAACGCTATCGACTTCTCGCCCAACTGGAATACAAGCGGTCTGGCCAAAATAACAGCTCCACAATGCAGGTTTTGTCGATTTTTCGAGGGTCCAGCAAGAATAACTGGGCGTATCGTCAAAATCCAAGTTTTTGTCAGGCAATTGCCGGAATACGCCCCATTGTGTTACAGATGTTCGGATTGGAGAGCTTTTTATGTGGGACACTAGTGTCGCCTTTCGCTCTGCGAAAGTAGCGTGGGCCGCGAATTAGGTGCGCGAACTCTTAGTAATCAAAAAGGCGCGCTACTTTTGCGGAGCAAAAGGCGACACTGCGCGGTTGCCGGGTAGGCAAAGATAGTGACAATACTCAGTGCGTTACGGGTACGCGATGGAGGGCGGCCATCCAGAATTGGCCGCGTTTTAAATGGTTGAGAAATAACATGTTCGAGACAGTTGCGGCGGCACCTCCGGATCCAATCCTTGGGTTGGGAGACGCATTTCAAAAAGATCCGCGACCAGGAAAAATCAATTTGACGATCGGCGTCTATCGCGACGATGCCGGACGCACACCTATTCTTAAATCGGTGAAGCAGGCCGAAGCCAAGTTGCTGTCCGATGAAGCAACCAAGGGTTATCTCGGGATCGACGGACTTGCCGAGTTTAATCGGTTGGCGAGTGAATTGACGATGGGCAGTTTGGTTCCGACCGAACGCATGGCGGCTGCGCAGACGCCAGGTGGTACAGGAGCACTTAAGGTCGCCGCGGACTTTGTATTCAAGAGTTTTCCACAAGCTCGCGTCTGGTGCAGCAATCCAACTTGGCCAAACCACTTTTCTGTCTTTGAAGTTGCGGGGCTCGAAACAAAAGTTTATCCGTACTTGGCTGCTGACAAGCGATCATTGGACTTTGGATCGTTAATCGAAACGCTTGAGAAGGAAGCTCGCGCGGGCGACGTGATCTGCTTGCACGCTTGTTGCCACAATCCAACGGGCATCGATTTTTCACCTGAGCAGTGGTCCGACCTCGCCGAACTCACAGCCCAGCGCGGCGTGTTACCGTTAGTCGATTTTGCCTATCACGGATTCGGCGATGGACTGGAAGAAGATCGAGTAGGCATTAAAGCCATTGCCGGACAGCACGAAGAGTTTCTCGTGTGTGGTTCGTACTCGAAGAATTTCGGTTTGTACAGCGAACGCGTTGGTGCGCTGCTGGCGATTTGCCCGAACGCAGAGACGAGCTCCAAAGTTGCCAGCAGTATTAAGCAATCGATCCGCGCCAATTACTCCAATCCGCCGCGACATGGTGGAGCGATTGTCGCGACCATTTTAGGTGACTCGCAATTGAAGAGCCAATGGATGGGTGAACTTACCGAGATGCGAGAACGTATCCATGCTGTTCGCCAGCAATTTGTCGACGGCATGAAGGCAGTTGGCTGTAGCGTCGACTATTCATTTTTGCTTGACCAGCGAGGCATGTTTTCCTACAGCGGATTGACGCCTCTGCAAGTCGATTGGTTGCAGAAGGAAAAGGCGATTTACATGGTTGGCAGCGGGCGTATCAACGTTGCTGGAATCACTTCGCAGAACCTTGAGATCCTTTGCAAAGCCATCAATGAAGCTTTAGCTGGAACTTAGCAACTTCGTAGCCTAGGCTTCCAGCCTGGGTGATTTTGTAGCTTGGGCTTCCAAGCCCGAGAGATTTGTTTTTGTTCCCAGCCTGAGCCAATTCTCATAGGGCCGGCTGGCAAGCTGGAAGTATACCCCACTTCGGAAGGGCGAGATGAAATACTTGATCACTGGTGGTTGCGGCTTTATCGGTTCGCATTTGGCTGAGCGATTGATTGCTGACGGCCACCATGTCACGGTGTTGGATGACTTATCGACCGGTAAGCTATCGAACGTTGCCTCAATCGCCGAGCATCCCAACTTTCAATTTCAGATCGGCACGATTTGCGATGATTCTTTGGTGCACCAGTTAGTTCAGGACTGCGATGTGGTCTATCATCTCGCATCGGCGGTTGGTGTTCGGCTGATCATGGATAAACCAGTCGAAACGATTGAGACCATTGTTACTGGAACTCAAGTTGTTCTAAAAAACGCCAACGTATTTCGCAAGCCAACGCTGCTTACATCGACGTCAGAAGTGTACGGCAAGTCGACTTGCGTTCCGTTTACGGAAGACGGCGATCGGCTGGAAGGACCAACTACTAAACATCGTTGGGCTTACGCGTGTGCAAAAGCTCTGGATGAGTTTCTGGCCATGGCTTATTGGAAGTCGAACGGCTTTCCGATCGTCGTCGTGCGGCTTTTCAATACCGTCGGCCCGCGACAATCGGGGCAATATGGAATGGTCATACCCAACTTTGTGCAGCGTGCACTGACCGGTGAAACATTGCAAGTTTATGGCACCGGGGCTCAGTCACGATGTTTTTGCCACGTTGCCGACATCGTTCGCGGCTTAGTGGATTTGATGAGCTGTCCGGCTGCGGTGGGTGAAGTCATCAATCTCGGCTCGACCCAGGAAATCACCGTCACGCAACTTGCCGAGTTGGTCATTAGTGAAACGGGCAGCAATTCCAAGATCGAGTATCTTTCTTACGAATCCGTTTTCGGTGACGGTTTTGAAGACATGCTTCGCCGAGTTCCATCCATTACCAAAGCCAATCGCTTGATCGAATGGACGCCCGAGCATAGCTTGGAAAAAATCATCGCCGATGTCGCTGCGACAAGCACATGCGTGCCTTAGAATTTTAAAGGTAAAAGATTAGGAACGTGAGCCGTTAGCGCTAGCCACGGGTGAACGAAGTAGGGCGGTTCGATTGTTTCGAGGTCTAACCAAGGGCTTGGTTTCCTCACGGTCTGTACGCTTAAACTGGACTATTGGTCATGGAAGACGAGCGCCTCGTTCACCCGCGGCTAGCGCCGACGGCTCACTGATTCTCGTTTGGGACGACCGCACTCTTAAGGACCACTTCCCGTGCTCCAGTTCCTCGAGCTGCAACGGCTACGCTGACGTTGGCTGCACCGCCGGCCATCAGCAGCTTCGCGATCTCATCGGCCGTTGCACCGCTGGTCAGCACATCGTCGACTACGATGATGTGCCGCCCTGCAATACGCGGCGTGGGTCGCAGCTTGAATGCACCGCGAACATTATGCGTCCGCTCAGTCCAACTGAGCATGCCTTGCTTGGCCGTTTTCCGCGAGCGCCTGACGACACCGCGCAGCAACGGCCATCCGGTACTTAGGGACACCGACTGAGCTAACGACGAAGCTTGGCAGACAGAGCGAAAGAAAGTTCTTGACCAATGATTGGGAACTGCAATCAACAGTGGTGTTGAGTTGGCAAATTGTTGCTGAAGTTGCTCGGCGATCAATTCTCCGACGGCGCGTCGCAAAAGTTCAAATGGTTTCTTCTTCATTAAAATGACGGCTTCGCGCAGGCGGCCGCGATAGGGACCAAGTGTTACGACGGCTTTGAAACGCCACTTGGCTGCGTCGCATCGTGAGCAAGATTCGTTAGGGACAACGGGAGGGAGTGGCGATGCGCAGCGTTTGCATCGGTAGTAATCACTAATGAACAGAGACAAGCAGTCTTCGCAGAAATGTTCATCAGGTTCTGTCGGAGTTTCACACCATACGCATTCGGGCGGACACAGCATAGAACTGGTTGATTGCCATGCCAGTCGAAGCCAAGGAGATGCGATTGAGTCGGCCAAGTTTGCGACGCGGTGAAGCATTTTTTGTCGTTAAATCCAGGAGCAAATGCAACGGATCTCTTAAGGTAGCTGGTTTCGTGAGAAACTGGATGCAAAAGAAAGGTCAGCGGTCCGAACGGTTTCTCACGAAACCAGCTACATCTGCGCGCGTACGCCGCAGTTGTCGGTCAACGGACGGATGTGAGCTTTGGAATGTCGTACAGTTCACTTACATTCAAACTTCGACAACTTCGAGGTTGAGTGTGTTGCGTTGGCACGAGTATAAGGTACCTAAACTCGTTCACCCCGGCTCACTGGCCGTGCCAGTGACACCCAAAACTAACCTGCGTTACTTTTTTGGCGTTGTCTTCTTGGTGTCTGTTTTTTTGTCGGTTGCTAGCGGGTCATCCTTGTCAGCGCCGGGTTTAGCCGCTTTGGATTTAGAACCCTTGGTGGTCTTAGAGTTTTTCGCTGTTTTTCCTTCGGCAGGTCCAAGCGGTTTAGCACCAGTGATCTCTAGTGATTCGGATTGAATGAACTGCTCTTGCCCCGCGTTTCGCAAGCCGGAGACTTTGACTTGATCGCCCATTTGGCAGAAGGTTGTATCGTGAGATGTCACCTTAATTTCAGCCTTCGGATCGAGTTCTAGTTGGATTTGAGCTCCCCCGGCTTGGACCAACATCTTGCCTGCTTTGATCTGAGCAATTTGGCCTACGACGCGATAAGCCCGAGCTCCAGATGCCCGAGCTCCAGATGCCTGAGCCCCAGATGCCTGTGCTCCAGATGCCTGTGCTCCCTTTCCTGTGGCGTTAGGTTTTGCCGCTGGTTTATCTTTCGCCTTCTCGCTGGGTTTCTTTACATTGCCAACTTCGCCACCGACTTGGTAAACACCCGGCATCTGGTCTCGCATCTGTTCTTGCGACATGCGTCGATTCTGGCTGACCGTGAAGACTTCCAGCTCTTTAACTGGGCCTTGCGCTTGGCCGCTTTGGTTCACCTCGGCCGAAAACCGCACCAGCAAGCCCTGCGTCAAGAAATCGGCCTCGGCGGTTCCCTTATAGGTAAGCGAAGTTTGATCAGAAACGACCGCAAAGTACTCTTTCTTATCTTCAGCGACGATCTTAATTTTATCCAGCGCCATCGCTTGCATCGTGCCACTGACTTGGGCGATCTGAAGGCCACCCGCTTTACCCGAGTCCTGCGAATTGGCGATGCATGGTTGAAGCATCACCAGAATTGCGACGCCGAACGAAATTTTAACTGAATGTGTCATAGTGTTAACCGATTCATTCCAGTTGACGTTGGTGACGTATCACAGTGAGCCCTATCACTATGAGCGGCTACAGTTCACAATTATACCCAAAATACCTCCGCTTCCGAACATCAAGTTCGCTCAGTTTACTGTTTTGCGGCGGCGAAAGCACCCTCAAGGATTGAATTTATGTCTCTCTCCCAGCGTCCGGTAACCATCAGCACTCTCAGGCAGATGAAGCAGTCGGGCGAGCGGATCAGTATGCTAACGGCCTATGATTTCACGATGGCGACTTTGCTAGAACAGGCTGGCGTAGACGTTCTGCTGGTCGGCGACAGCTTGGGCATGGTCGTTCAAGGTCATTCGACGACCATCCCGGTAACGCTGCGTGAGATGATTTATCACGGAACCATGGTCGCCCGGGCGGCTAAGCGAGCTATGGTAGTCGTCGATCTTCCTTTTCCGCATGGACAATTAGGTGTTAACAAGACGCTTGTTGTTGCCGCACGCGTGATGAAGCAGACTGGCTGTCATGCGGTGAAGCTTGAAGGCGGCGCCGAGCAAGCGGACACGATCAAAGCCCTGGTTAACGCCGGAATCCCTGTGATAGCCCACGTCGGATTGCGTCCGCAAAGTGTCCATGCTCTCGGTGGTTACAAAGTACAACGGAACGGAGATAAGTTGCAGCGGGATGCGATGGCCGCGCAGCAAGCCGGCGCGTTCTCGATCTTGATGGAATGTGTTCCACAGGACTTGGCCAAGCAGATCACTGAGATGGTCGACGTCCCTACGATCGGGATTGGTGCTGGCCCGCATTGCGACGGTCAAGTCTTAGTCACCAACGACTTGCTCGGTCTGACCGTAGGCCGCGTACCCAAATTTGTTCGCCCCATGGCAAATCTGGCTGAGCAAATTCAGCTTGCCGTAAAACAATTTAATTCTGAAGTGCGATCAGGGGCGTTTCCAAGTGCGACTGAATCATTTGAGTAATTCACAGTTTGCAGTGGATGCTTCAACGGTAACTACGCATTTCTCTCGTCATGCGTGTTTCTTAACAGCGAGAGTCGCATCGTCCTGGGAATTGTCTAAACGGTGAATCGATCAATTGGATTAAATGAGGTATTCTCGCTTTTAACGATCCTGCACTTAAACTAGACTGTAGCCCGCCTGAATATCTTCGCTATTTGTATTTATAAAACTTGGAACGTCTTATGCGCCGAAGGTTTCAAATTGAACGGCTCGAGCGTAGGGAACTCATGGCGGAAGGCAGTTTGCTGACCACATTTGGAAATCAAGGTGTCATACGCGATTCCAACTTTCATGCCTTAACGCCAAACGAGAGCATTGCTGGTATGGTTGCCAAACCTGGTGGCGGTTTTTACGCCGGAGGTTCGGTTTACTCGGGGCGAGCGAATATTGGCGTCGTCGTCGCTTATCTCAGCGATGGAAGTCTTGACAAGAGCTTTGGCAAAGATGGACAAGCATTTGTTCCACTGGCAAGTGGGAACGAATGGCAAACTAATATTGGTCTTCAGCCCGACGGTCAAATTATCGTCGCTGGTTTCGTGCGAGATTCCACTCTGCAAGCCACGAGTCGTATTGCGTTAAGCCGAATAAAAACTAATGGATCGATTGATCTTAGTTTTGGAAAAAACGGCGTTGTTATCCAGGAACTGGAATTTCATGCTGGTCCGACCGCAGTGGCCGTGCGACCTACTGGAGAAATTCTTGTTTACGGCGATGGAGCTTCGCAACTTCATCTAATTCAATTCTTGCCCGACGGAAGCATCGACACTGAGTTTGGTGCGGGTGGCATTACCACGATTGAAGCCGGTGGTTCCATTGACGGTTCTGACCTACTGCTACTTCCGGATGGGAGCGCACTGATTTCTGCGAGCAAGAGGGTTACCGATAGTATTTTTGAAGCTCAAGTCTACCGTGTATCGGCAGTTGGTGGATTGAACAGCAGCTTCGGTCAAGGCGGAAAACTGCGGATGCCGGTCGCCGCGAATATCCAAGATTTCAATATTTACGGACTGCCTCTCCCACTGGCGCCGACACCCGATGGCAATTTCATCCTTGCGGGCACTTTTCGTGACTATCTCACGTTCGATTTTTTTGCAACCAAGTTCACGATCAATGGCACCATCGTCAATGCATTTGGATCGAACGGATTGACCACGATCGATGTGAATGGCGGTGAAGGAACGGCCATGCATGACATTGTCGTGAGAGGCAACGGCGAGATAGTAGGTCTTGGGTATATATCGGACGGTAAGGGAATTGCTACATCCTGGTTGTCTGCCAATGGATCGGTCGAGCGAATGACTCGCGTTGATCGCTTTATCGATACCGCGTACCACGGGTCGGCTGTTTTAACAGGCGGTCGGGTCGTCTTTGGAACAACGTCCATCCCGCTCACCACCAACATTCCCCAGCGCTTTTTTGAAGAGGATTTGCAACTCTTCGCGTTCGATGTCACGACGTCACAGCTTGACAATTCCTTTGGTCAAGCTGGAGTAGTTACCAAAAATACCAAGAACACCTGGTCAAGATCGCGAGCGCTTAGCTCTATTGAACTTCCGGGTGGCCAAGTGTTGGTCGCGATTGAAGACGCCCTAAGCAACAAGAAATCAGAGCGTCCGCTTCTTCTTAAAAGGTACACAGCTCAAGGTAAATTGGACACGACCTTCGGCGATCAGGGCAAGAAGACAGTTCTGGATTACTTAATTTACGGAGGGAACTTAGAACCCAAGCTCGTTCAAAACTCGAACGGAATTTTCCTAGTCGTCGTCAATGCAATGCAGCTCCAAATCGCCAAGCTTGACAGCACTGGTAATGCAGACATGACCTGGGGAACTGCTGGCTGGTTAACGTGGGACTTCTCAAATATTGTTACCTACGTACAGGATGTTCTGATTGACAGCAACGCAATTTACTTCGGTGGAGTTGGTGGCGTCGGTGAGAGCTACCGAGTTGGTAAACTGGATCTGAACGGAACTTTGCAGACTGCTTTCGGGGTGGCTGGTCTCGCCGAGATTTCAGCAATACGTATCTATGCTGGATCAGGTATCCGGCTGAGCTTGGGGACCGATAAGATTGTCGCTTTAATTGCCAATCATTCTGCGGACGCTGCGTTTTCGGTAAGCCTGGCAGCATTCAACCTTTCAGGACAAATCGACACATCCTTTGGCACTGGCGGCCGTCAAGTAACAGGCTTGGTAACCGGAGCGGCACTTGATCTTGGGCGCGATGTCATCGTATTGCCCAACAATAAAATTCTGGTGTACGGAAAGCGAACTCTTTTTGGCGGTGGCGGGAATGCCAGGCTTGAGCGATACCTGCCCAACGGTCAAATTGATACTACTTTCGGTTCCTCTGGCTCGATTGAGCTTCTAGATGGACCTTTCAGGCAAGAGACTTCAGAAGTCGTTGTTGACTCGAAGGGAAGAATTGCCGTTTTGAGGACACTCGTAGATGAAGTCGAGTCCATTACCGCGGTCACTCGGCTCACGGCAAACGGAGTATTGGATTCTGCATTTGGAGTGAATGGAACGAGTCAGTTAAAGTTTGATGTTTTCAGTGAGGTCATACCCAACATGACAGTTGCAAGCTTGGATGATTTGCTGATTTCAGGCTTAGAGGTCGGCTTGGATGATTCGCATGTGATCGTCGCCAAAGTAATTGGAAGCGAAAACTCGAACGCGAGTTGGCATAATCTGACTGAGCCGTTCGACACCAACTCTGATTCAACTGTAGGTCCTGTAGACGCTCTGCTAGTTATTAACTACCTGAATTCCATCAAGTCAAGGAAGCTCACCAGTGGGCGCCCTAGGAGCGAGTATCTTGTCGATGTCAACAACGATGGTTCCGTATCGCCGATCGACGCATTGCTCATCATCAATCGATTGAACAGTCGAGCGAGTGGTGAAGGTGAATCTGCGGCCTTGGCACAAAATGAACCCGAGAAAACAGGTGTAATTGACTTTTCCACTTTGTTAACCGAAGACGCTGAATGGGCTTTCAAAAAACGAAGAAAGTAAAACCCCGTAGCCTAGGCATCCTGCCTGGGGATAGGTTTCCGATTTTCAATCCAGCAGCAACCCCAGGCAGGATGCCTAGGCTACTAAGCTATTTAAGGACGTCGGCCTTCAACTGGTAAAAAACGCCAGTTAAACCTTCGAGCGGTTTTAAACTCGGATTCACGCGAAGGGTCCCTGCAAGTCGCTGACGACGGTAGCTTTTTGTTGCATATTGGTCACCGGTTAGTGAAACCTCGATCATGTGCGTCAGCGGTGGTTGGTTGCCGAAGCAGCAAGTTCCTAAATCGGGGACAATTACAAATCGCTTCGCCTGCAAACTGTCCATCGAAGTTGGATGAATATAGCCCTTGATAAAAATTTGCTCACCGTTCAAATCAATAGCAGCCTGCGTGGGAACGTCCGGCTTTCCTGGCTCGCTCAGAAACGTTCCAAAATCGACGCGAGCGTAACCTTCTGGAACTTCCGTCAAGTAAACGTATGTGTGCCAAATAGGAGCGATTACTAAAGTCGCACCACAAAGTGCAGCCCCCGCATAGGCCATCGGGCGGCCCAGATACTCGCCCGGGAATTTTCGAAAAGCGCTAAATGCAAGCAACGCGAAAATGAATCCGGCAATCGGCAGGGCAAGCATCGGGACAAAAATAAACGCCGTTAAGCCAAAGAGGGACAAAACGAGGGATGCGACGGCCGACTGCGAGACCGATTGATAAACCTCAAGGCCAGGATCTGAAACCGGACTCGTTCCTAAACCTTCCACACGGTCGCTGTTCTCTATCATCGTAGCCATTGTTTTCCAAGTCTCATCGTCGATCGTTTTTCACAGCCAAGGCAAACTCTACCAAGCCTTGCTTCCCCGCACCGCTGATCGACAGCCACATGGCCAGCCACAACGTTAGGGAAACCATACAGATTACGCTGACCACAAAGGCTCGGTTCGGTTCGACGCTGGCAACGACCGCCGAAGTCGCCAAACTTCCGGCGCTAGCCAATTGGTCGTTCGGTTTGACGATCAACGGCACATCACTTACGGCCAAACTGCGCGTTGCTTCAGGCGAAACGGTCGCGGACGATTTGGTCGCTGGGGCTGCTGCCGGCTGGGGAACTGGGAAGAAGGACGTCGCCCGTTTGAATGCGGCTGGGTCGATTTCTTTCAATTCCTCGAGCTTCGCGGTGGCTTCGGGTTTCGGGCAAGCTCGCAAGTAGTTGATCACCGGCACACGTACCCAGCTCGACTTTTCATCGGCTGTTTTGAACAGTTCAACCAAGCGATCGATCTGCGACCAATCTTCCCAACGGGCTAAATCGGGGATGACCAAGTCGGCCAGTTCAGGCCGCTGCAGAATCAACTGCATCGATTTTAGAACTCGGTCTTTGCTGATAATCCCGCCGTCGGTTCCATGAAACCGGAGGGCCATGATGGCCGCATAAGTGTCGGCATATTGGCTTTTCTTGTTAGCCAAAAATAATTCGTCGACCAGCTTCAAGCCATCGTCGCCGAGCAATGTGACGTAGCAAGCGATCATGGCATCCAAGCCAGCTCGCTTGTTGGGTTCTTCGCTGCGAAGTAGTGTTTCCAAGAATTTTGCGTCTTCCGCCTTGCCGCTAATTCCCAGCAAAACCAAATACAAACGCTTGCGATCCGGTGGCAAGCTTGTATCTTCAATCCACTCCAGCAACTTCTCTCGCTTGAGTTTAGGTTTCAGCTTCTTGAGATCGTCATAAGGGGCTGAAGCAAATTCATCGTAGGCATCGCGAGCCAACAAGGCTTCGGAGTGTTCGAGATAGTCGTGATAGAACTCAATCCGCTTGAGTGGGTCTTCAGGCAGTTTGACGATGGTCTTCACATACTCAATCGCTCTTTCGCTAACTGGTAGCGGCGACGACCACAGCAAGTCCGGTGGATCGACACCCATGACTAAGAACTGCGTTCCTTCAGGGGCTTTACCAAAGTAGTTCATTCGGGCTTTCTGATTGACACGAATCAGTTTGTCGCCCCGAATGATGCTGGTCATTTCGAACTCAGCGTCGGATTCGGTTTCCGATCCTTTGACAATTTTCGCAATGGCCACCGCGTCCATAGCTTCCATTTCTTGTCGCAGCGTCTGGGAGACTGCGGAGCAGAACGGACAGAAGGCGTCGGCGAAGCTATTTGTAACATTTACCGACCAAGCGACGGCAATGACAATGAGCGATAATCTGTGCATTTTCCGCATCTCCGGAAACCACCAAGTTTTTCTTAAGTTACGATACGCTCTAGTTTAGGAGAGTAACCAGGGTAAAGACCAGCTCTGAGTGAAAAAATCGCTCATGAATGCCAATTTTCTTTTCTCAGCATTCGCCTCACAAGACGGATTTTGCTCGCAATCGCTAAAATCGCCAAAGTGGCGTATGCTTCCAGCTTGCGATTGCATTTGAATTGCGACTTCGTCCCGCCGGACATCTCATGTAGCTGGTTTTGTGAGAAACCGGTCGCACCTTCAAGCCGCAGAACCAAATAA
The DNA here is from genome assembly GCA_031412515.1 of Planctomycetia bacterium. GTDB lineage: Bacteria > Planctomycetota > Planctomycetia > Pirellulales > Pirellulaceae > Aureliella. Next base: position 37,530 of record JANODD010000331.1, read on the forward strand.
GAATGGCAAGCTGGAAGCATTACCCCATTTAAAACTATGGCAAGCTGGAAACATTACCCCACTTGAGGCCCAAAGATGGCTAGGCAGAATCAAACGGCAGCACCAGTTCACCAAGTTCGAATCGAACCGCTTGCAGAACGCCAATTTGGCTTCTTTATTGGTCAAACTGAGGTCACGAGGTGGCACTTTTCAGACCTGGCTCCGCGTCCCTACTTCTTTCCAGTAAATGGCCCAAGCGGCCAGAGCTTGACTCGGATGGGCCATCCCGGCGCTCCCAACCACGACCACCATCGATCGCTGTGGTTCGCCCACTCTGATTTGCTTGGAATTGATTTTTGGTCGGAAACCACAGCATCGCGCATTCGACAATCGCAGTGGTATGCGATTGAAGAGGGGCTTGTTCACGATGGGAAAAACTCAGCTCGAATTGCTTTTGAGTTGCTATGGACCGACGGACACGACCCTCAAACACTACTTAAGCAAGATGTTTTTGCGACCCTGCGAACACTGCCAAGCGGCTGGACACTTGAGTTGCAAAGCGACTTTAGAGCGATTGCCGACGGGGTTGAGTTTCGGCAGAGCAACTTTGGCTATCTCGGCTTGAGGGTCGCCAAAAGTTTGTCAGTGGTCTTTGGGGGCGGAAGGATTACAGGTGCCGATGGCAGGGAAGGGGAACCTGAATTGTTTGGCAAACCGAATCGGTGGATGGACTATAGCGGCCCAATTTTTACGCAACCTGCACCTCCAGAACCACATATTGAAGGCGTAACGCTGATCGACCATGCCAAAAACCCCAACTATCCAGTAAAGTGGCATGTTCGCGAGGATGGCTGGATCGGCCCTTCGATCTCGAGAGACCAGTCCATTTTGGTGCCGCGCGACCCGCCACTGACCAGCCGCTACATGCTGTATGTCCACTCGGGCGGTTGCAATCCGACTCTAATCAATGCTTTGGCGGATGCTTTTGACGCTTCATCGCTATTAAAAGTTCGCAAAGGGACGAAACCCCATCATCAGTTCGAAATCGTCGACGTTGTTTAAGCGATTTGTGCGGCGATGGGCTGCGAATTCGGCTTGCGACTTGAGTGCGACTGACGAAAATGAAAGCGTCCAGTTCGGGTTAGGTAGCTGGTTTCGTGAGAAACCGGACAGAAATGTTGGTAGCTGGTTTCGTGAGAAACCGGACGAAGTTGTAGTTGGCTTGAAATGTATCCGGTTTCTTACGAAACCAGCTACGTAAGAATCTCGCGGAAAAAAATTCATGCGCATTGGTGTGGTCATTAAAGTCATCCCTGAAAAAAGTATCGGTTTCATTCGAGCCGAGGATCTGCGCGAAGATGTGTTTTTCCACTTTTCCAAAGTCGAGCAGGTCGGACGTCTGGACCTCCGGGATGGCGATGAAGTTGAGTTTGAGATCGACGAACTGGACAAAATTGAAGAGCGTCAGCTGAGGGCGACTTTGGTGCGACGATCTGTCCGGCCGCTGACAATGCGATTGCAGTCCAGCGACGCGCCCGAATTTAACGCTCATCACCATCCCAAAGCCCGCAAACGCCGACCAACTTGGCGGGATAAGAAAGAAGACGATCAGGCTGATGCCGACACGTAGGATGGGACCATTTGTCCCGTCCGTCAATTGTTGCTGTTAAAAGCGCAAACGCTCGGGACAATTGGTCCCAAGCTACGATTTTCATGAAGTTTTGAAAACTCGATTGAAAACTCCTGGACTCGCCCCTGGGTAGGTGCGTAATATGACCACGCGGCCAGAAGGGCAATACTGACAAGCACTTTGGCAATCAAAGGTAGCTGGTTTTGTGAGAAACCGGCGTGCACCGGTGAACTTTCCATTTCATCCGGTTTCTCACGAAACCAACTACCGTACGAGAGCGTCCCGCTTAGGAGTTTGAACTGAAGCTGCTCATTATGGTGGTATAGTCATATCAGCCGGAAGGCGTTAGCCTCCGGTTGTGTATTGAACCGGAGGCTAACGCCTTCCAGCTGATAAATCACCTGTAAATCCGCGTTTTCAAGTTCATTCCTAAGCGGGACGCTCTCGTATTAAATGCGGTTTAAGTCCTAAGTTTAGATCCCTGTAGGTTAGTGAGGGAATGTTGAGTGCGCAACTTTGGGTGGCTGTGCAAGCTGGACTAGGTGTAGCGGTCGTTCTCATTACGGGATTTGTCGGGTACTACGTTGTAAGATATCTACGCGGCGCGACCAGCAAAGACGACACCAGCGCCGCTGACCTGAGACTGAATTTTGAAGAAATGCGCCGTGAAGGTGACATCAGCGAAGCCGAATTCCGAACAATACAATCGGTGATCGGAAAAACGCAGAGCTCAGGGCTGAGCAGTGACCCTCGTACGAATTGACGTTCGAATTTACTGTTTGGCAGGCTGGCCTAGTTGTTGCGCTAGTCTGGGAGGCTAGTGATACATTAGAACATTGCCTGCAGCGTTCGAAGAAGAACGCTGTGAGTTTGTGATTGCTCTGAACACCCGCGGCAATTGGCCAAAAACGCAGGACATGACTATCATAAGTGTAGTTGGTTTGGCGATGAACGCTGTTTGCTTCGTTATTCCTTTTGGCTCGACCCCGCGGACACGGATGCCCGGCCTCGACAAAAGTCTGAACGCGATTGACCGCGTCAGGCTCCGTCGGGTTACCTTCGAGCGACATTACGTGTTAGCCCTTAAAGTATTGCAAATCCAGCGTACGCAGTAGAGCTTGGCTCAGGAGCGTTCAGTTGGGTCTGCGAGATTCGAGCAAAGGAGTCGTTTATGCCTTCAGGTAAGGATGTTGTATCTGGTCGTCGCGGCACCACGACCAGTGGAACGAAAAAGAATGCATTCTGTTCGTTCTGTCGCAAAAGCTATCGCGACGTTGGTCCTCTCGTTGAGGGGCCTGGCGACGTTTACATTTGCGGTGAGTGCATCGAATTGTGCCAATCGATTCTCGACCAAGAAACCAAACGTCGAGGACCTAACAATAAACTGTTCAACGAAATTCCTGCACCACGCGAGATCGTTGAACATTTAGATCAATATGTTATCGGCCAAACTTCGGCCAAACGCGTTCTCGCGGTAGCGGTTCACAACCACTACAAACGACTGACCAGTGAATGGTCAGGTTCAGAAGTTGAGATTGAAAAATCCAACATTCTACTTGTCGGTCCAACCGGCAGCGGCAAGACGCTACTTGCTCGCACACTCGCCAAGATGCTCAATGTGCCCTTCGCTATCGGCGATGCAACCACATTGACCGAAGCTGGTTATGTGGGTGAAGACGTTGAGAACTTGTTGCTCAAGCTGTTGCATGCCGCTGACTTCGATGTCGAAGCCGCTCAGCGTGGAATTCTCTACATCGACGAAGTGGATAAAGTTGGCAAGACCAGCCAGAACGTTTCGATCACTCGCGACGTCTCCGGTGAAGGTGTTCAGCAGTCCCTATTGAAGATGCTCGAAGGAACGGTTGCGAACGTGCCTCCACAAGGCGGACGCAAACATCCTGAACAGCAGTACATTCAGATGGACACGTCGAACATCCTCTTCATCTGTGGCGGAACATTCGTCGGCATCGAAGAAATTGTTCGTAAGCGTTTGGGTCGCAAGTCACTCGGCTTCGGCGCCGCAAGCACGATCAAAGATGAATCGAGCGCTGCCGAACTGTTGCCACAAGTGACCTCAGACGACATCCTGCATTACGGCATGATTCCTGAGTTCGTTGGTCGCTTGCCAGTCATCACTGCTCTCACACCGCTTGATGAAGCCGGATTGATGCAAGTTCTCACCGAGCCACGCAACGCATTGCTCAAGCAATACCAAGCGCTGTTCGGCATGGAGAATTGCGAACTTCACTTCACCGACAAAGCGATGAAGTCGATCGCTCGTCAAGCTCTCGACAAAGCTGTCGGGGCTCGCGGACTTCGCAGCATCGTTGAAAAAGTCATGCTCGATGTCATGTTCGACCTTCCCGGCCAAGCACCTGGAACAGCGTTCAACATTGATCAAGACGAAGTCGATGGCAAGTTGAAAGCGTTTAAAATGACAGCGCCTGAAAAGAAGAGCGCTTAAGTAAGGCTGGGCGTTTCAATTCAAAAATACGTCAATGGCTGCCAGGGTTTCCTCGGCAGCCATTGGCTTTTAATGAGACTGGAGGTAGCTGGTTTCGTGAGAAACCGGATGCAGCAGAAGGGTCACCACCGCACCCAGTTTCTTACGAAACCAGCTACACTGGCTCGCCGCGACGCACAGATTCAAGCAAGTTTTTTATGCAACCAATCGCACATAAACGCCAACACCTCTTCGCTGCCAAGATCCCGATGAACATCATGCATCTGATCCGGCAGTAATTTCAATTCGCAGAACTCCGGACAGCTTCTTGCGAACTCGGCGGATGCTATCGCACTAGTAATCTTGTCCTGCTCACTATGAACTAACAACACAGGTATACGCAGTTGATCTGCATGGTCGAGAGCCCACTGTCCGCTATCGATCAGCGCCGCACCCAACCGCAACGACAGTCGCTTGTGAAATAGTTGATCAGCGCGCATCTGTTCTCGCTGAACTTCATCCCGAGTGCAATTGTCATAGTGCACCGGAGCTTTCAATTGATAGTTCGGCATCACCATCGCCAAACGACGCGCGAGCCACAAAAAAGGCTTACTTGGCAACCTAGTAGCTCGCAACATCGGTCCAGAAGCGATCGCGCAGAGTGGCAATCGTGTCTTTCGCAAAAGACAGTTCAACACCAAATTGCCGCCCATGCTGTGGCCCCACAACACAAGTGGCAACTGCGGTGTTTTACAATCCAGCACCGCCATGGCGACTTCGATTTCATCCATCAACCCTTCGTAGCTTTCAATGCAGCCACGTTTGCCAGGGCTGAGCCCATGACCGATTAGATCGATCGCATACACATCGAACCCAGACTTCGCAAACGCTTGAGCACTGGCCGCATAACGCCCACCATGCTCACCCAAGCCAGGAACAATCAGTACGCTCGCAACGCTCCGCGACGCTACACTGGGCCAACAATAGAAGGCGCGACGTGAACCATCGCCGAGCTCGTTCCAGCTCACCGTTCGTTGCTGTTCTTCCACGCTTAGTTCGTAGCCCATGACTCGCGTTACTCCAAAGCCATCATTATAGCCAACGATGCAAAGCATTTTGGCTAGTGCATGTGGCTGGTTTCGTGAGAAACCGGCTGCGCTGGTGACGTTTCTTCTGCATCCGCTTTCTCACGAAACCAGCTACCTTAATCGGACGAGACGTCCACGGTCCTAGTCGGACAGTTCCTCAAGCCCATCAAGCTCGCTTCGTAGTCGCTGAAGGACTCGTGACCGAGCCTTATAAACGGCTCACCGCGACAGCGATAACTCAGTTGCAACTTCATCCGGCGTGCAACCATCCACAACGGTCCGCCAAAAGGCTTGCCATGTTGTCGGCTCGAAACTGGATCTCAGAATCGCCAACACGCGACGAATGATCTCCCGCTGATCGCTCGCAACCTCTGGCTGCGAATCTGCATTGTCGCTGACCGATTCAAGTGCTTTTGCTGAGAGTGCATTCAAGTTTGCAAGGTTGGTACTTCCGCCACGAGCTCCAGGTTGCGATTGACGGTTGCGGACCAAGTCAGCGGCTTTATTTCGAGTGATCGTCCACAGCCAACCTCGGAACGTCGCCCCGGATCGCTGGCCATCGTAGGCTGCCAAGCGATTTGAAACTGCAGTAAAGGTCTCTTGAGTTACATCGGCCGCATCTTGGGGCTGCAAGCCAGTTCGCCGTGCCCACGAGTAAACAAGCGGCCCGTAGATCTGAACCATGCGTTGCCAAGCCAGCGGATCACCCGAAGTAGCCCGTCCAAGTAGGCTAGGCGAAGTCGTGTGCGAGATCGGTAAATCGGTGATCGTCATTCCATGTTTCCCAAGAAATCCCAAGAATTATTCTTTCGATTCTTCCTCCCTCTCACCGTGTACTCACGGGGAGAGGGTCGGGGTGAGGGGCAACGCCGTTAAGCATTTTTCGTACTAATTCCTGCGAGCAAAAGGCAGAGAAATTCAAAAAGGTAGCTGGTTTCGTGAGAAACCGGATGCATTAGAAAAGTCACCTGTTTCTTACGAAACCAGCTACATTTACTCGCCGAAATGCTTAACGGCGTTGGGTGAGGGGTCGAAACATCAGTGCTCTAACCCCTCACCCTAGCCCTCTCCCCGGAGTACCGGGGCGAGGGAAGTGCGCGATCTTCGATCGCCTAAGGCTGCGAAGAGCGGTCAGCCTAAATGCTACCTCAAGTCCATCGCTTGCGAACCTTATCTGTCCGCCGCCAAGATTTAAAACTTTTTTCATGTCCAACGTTTTCGATGAACTAATAACCAACCTGGCCGCACGGCGAACCTCCTATACTAAAGGGCATGAAAATGATCGCCAATCGAGAACAATGTTTAGAGCCTGCAGCGCTGAACGACTTGCTGAGTGGGCGGTTGCCGTCGGATCGCTTTGCAGTTGCCCTCCAACACGTCGAATCTTGCGCGATTTGTGCTCAGGCCGCTGAAGCCGCCAGCGGCGGGTCAGCCTTCTCTTGGATTGAAAAAGCAGTCAACGCGACCCAGCGTGAAGGTTTTGACCTCGTAACCGCGAGATACTTCTCTACGGCGGCCTAGAGCCCGTTTGCGACAGTTGGTATCGAGAGATCATTCAAACGCTGCTCGATGACCCACAGACTCGCCCCCGTGCCGTCGCAGCCATCGAGGCCATCATGAAGCACTTGCCGCCAGAGGATAGGCAACGCTTCAAGGATTTACTGTAGAACATTTGTCCTCAAATGTTCTACAATCACCGCTCAAGTAGCGCAACTTCAACAACCAATCCAGGACCAAACGCAAGAGCAATGCAAGGTCCTCGCATTTCTTGACGGCGCATGCGATCGAGAATAAACAAAATGGTCGGTGAGGACATGTTGCCACAATCTGCTAACACACCGGCCGATACAGCTAACTGATCTGAATTCAATCCCAGCGCCGATGTGGTAGCCGTCAATATACGCGGCCCGCCGGGATGAACGGCCCACGAGGCGATATCCTGCAAAGTCAAATTCTGCGTAGCTAACCAGCTTTCAAGCCACGGCTTCAACTGCTTGCGAATCACTTCAGGCACTTGCGCCGAAAGAGTCATTTGAAATCCATGATCCCCCACCCGCCAGCTCATCATGTCAGTGCTTTCGCTGAGCACACAGGACGAACTGCCTATTAAAGTCCAACCTGCATGATCGGACGCTTCTGCGCTGCGAAGAACCACTGCGGCCGATCCGTCAGCAAACAATGAGTTAGCGACGATCTGCTGTGGGTCATCGGTGTATTGATGATGCAGCGAACACAACTCGGTCGCACACACCAGCACCGGTTCGCCAGGATGTGCAAGGCTGAGCGCACGTGCAACTCGCAAGCCGTTGAGTGCTCCGTGACATCCCATAAAGCCGACATTGGTTCGCGACACATTCGCCGACAATCCAAGGGCTGGATACAAAGCTAAGTCGTAACCCGGAGCAGCAAAGCCACTGCATGAGACCGTTACTAAATGACGAACCTCGGACGCGGTGACTTTCGCGTCGTCGAGCGCATTTTGGCAGGAAGTTTGAGCCAATTCTGGTGCCGCAGTTTCAAATCGCTGCATGCGTTCAAAGGTGGTCGGCCCTAGGTCGCTATCATCCGTCGCCGCTTTGTAAAAAGTTTGACGCATATACGGATCTTCGTCGCCGGCTCGCAACACCACACTATGCCGCCTGCTAACTCCAGAACGCCGGTAGAGTGCGTTTAGAATCTGAGCCTTTCGCGCTCCTTCGGCCAACGGATCGAGCCCGCTTAGGCGGACCGCTGCACCGACGGCTTCGTCTTGGGTCAGCGAACCGACTGGCAAAGCGGTTCCAAATCCGAGTATCTCAGTTCTCATCAAACAGCTCCATGATTCATACGTGTTCGGTCGACGCCACTCGCATGGGCAATCAACCACTGTGGAATCCAAGGTACGGTTCGCGCTATAATCAGCGAAGCACTCGCTAGCTGCGGACGACGCAGCAGCGCCGCCAAGCCTCTGCATACCCACTGCTTACTGCGCAGTTTTTGTTTCCACTGTTTATTCCAAGCCTCCGTCAGGCTCTCACAAGTTCTCTCTTCCGCAGTCAACAGGCGACTCAACTGCAATGCATCTTGAATTGCCCACGACATTCCTTCGCCCGTGAAGGGTTCAACATAGCTAGCCGAATCACCGATCGTAAATAAACGGCGTGCAGCCACCATTCGACTCGTTCGAGTCAGTGGCAACGTACCGGTCCATTTCACATCCTTCAATCCGCCGGGTATCGGCAAACGACAACTTCGCAGGATCGTTTCGACTGCCTCGAGTGGACCGCTCGATTTCAATGCACTCGCATCGACTGCGGCGGCGATGTTCAGTCTGCCATGTTCAACACGAGTCAATCCGACGTAACCTAAACGACCTACGGCCATCGTCAACTCGCGATTCGCATACGCATTGCCTTGATCTTCAATGATCGCGCCCAGTCCCAAACGTGACCCAGTTGCTACTTGACTGGCCATGTTTGGAAAATCGCTGAGCGCCGAATGTCCTAGGCCGTCCGCAACGATTGCCGCGCGAGCTTTCACCACACACGATTGGCCATTTGTGCTCAGCAACCGAAGGCTGCGATAGTCGATCGCCTCGTCATCAATTACTTTGGCAGTTGTCTCAGAACAAAAGACTGCACCTGAGGCGATTGCTGCGTCGACAAGCAACGCATCCAGTGTTCGTCGCGAAACGGCTTGCATCGTCGGAGTCGACCATTTTGCTTCCCGTCCGAGACAATTGAGCAGCATGCGATCCACGGGGACCGCTCCGGCCGCTTCAATGCGAGTGACCATTGAAGACTGGCTGCCGCGTGGGATGATCTGCTGTAAACCATTCCATGCGCGTTGATTCAAGCATCCGCCGCAAACCTTGTCGCGCGGAAAGGCTTTTGCTTCGATCAGTAAAACGCGTTGTCCCTGTGAGGACAATTGAACAGCCGCGGAAGCTCCCGCCGTTCCTGCGCCGACAATCGCAACATCCCAAGTCTCATTTTCCACATCAGCCCCGTTGAACGCATTCATTTTTGAGCGGTCCAAGTCAGCAGAAATCGATGCGGCCAATGTCGCTTGATTGCCGGCCTTGGCAAGTCGCAGCGGTCAGATAATTCCAAGATTTCAGATTCAGTAAAAGCCGCACGTACACTCAACGGTCCGTCGACGTGCACAATGGGCGATCTTGACAATAAGTGACACCCCGCAACCGCCAAAACATAACCCATTGTAGAACGCCGAAGGTCATCGATCAAAACCAACTGGCTTGCCATTTTCCACATCACACTCAACAACCGTTTCGCGTCCTCTTCTGACAGATGGTGTAAGAAGAGGGTGCAATAAACGAAATCAAACGACTGGTTGGGAGTATCAACGAGTGCGTTGGCGACATCAAACTGGACCTGCGATGAGTTGCCGTTATCGCCTTGCCGCCGGGCAAAATCGATAGCGGTCTGACTGCAATCCCAACCACGCACTTCCGCCGACACACCGGCTTGCTTTAACAGTCGAGCGACTTGCACTGTCACATCGCCGCCACCGCACGCTAGATCGAGCACGCGAATGAACGCTAGCTTTTCCTTTTTACGGTGCTGAATGATCGCATTAGAAATTACATGTGCAGTGCGACTCAGTTGATTGACGCGACGCAATCCTTGCAACGCTTGCTGATGTTCTTTCTCAGCTAAATTGGGATCATCCATCAATTCGCCGACGAGATAACGTTCCGTTAGTTTCACCACCAAAGACTCGTCCTCTCGATCCAATCTGAGTTCTTGATACAATCTAGTCCGCTCGAACTAATGAGTTTCACCGCAAGAATTATACCAACATCGACAATTTATGGAGGCCGAAGTGATGCGTTTGAGGTCAGTTTCATCGCTTTGGATGCTGTTAGTATTTGGGGCATGTCTAACGCTAGACATGACTTGGACTTTACGGGCTCAGGAGCCGGCATCGCAGAAACCTGTATTGGAAATTAAGAGTGGTGAATTGGAGCTGGAGACAAGTCGCGTTTACGTTCGGGTTGGCAAAGTTGGTTTGGGGCACGAGCATGGTGCGTCATGCAAATTAAAATCCAGTACGCTGCATTTAAGCCAACCCGACGCCTCTGGATCGTACGGAAAACTTGTTTTCGATATGACCAGCTTCGAAGCTGACAGCGACGCCTCGCGCAAGTACGTGGGACTCGAAGGTTCCACCGATGAGTCGACTCGAAAGCAAGTGAATGAAAATTTGCTTGGCAAAGATGTTTTGGATGTTGAGAAGTATCCGATTGCAACGTTTGACGCCAAACGCATCAGCAAGCTCGATGAACTCAGTAAACGCGGCTTGCCGAAGTACAAATTTGAAGGGGACTTTACGCTTCATGGAACCACCAAGCCGCTGGAATTTGCGGCCGATGTCGAAGTGGTAAAGGATTGGAATCACATAAGAGGTGGCTTTGCCATCCTTCAAAGCGTCTATGGTATTAAACCCTATTCAAAGATGCTGGGCGCCGTTGGAGTCACCGATCGACTGCTGATCTACGGCGACTTGATCGTAGCCCCTTAATCACTTGCAACCTTGTGCCATCATCGCGATTCGCAACACAGAAAAGAATAATGCCCAGGAGTAACCTAGCTTGATCGACTGCCCACAAGTTCAAAAACGTGTCATTCGAACTCATTACGATCTCTCCACGTTGTTTTATCGTTTGATGTGGGGACCGCACATTCATCATGGATTGTGGAGTGCAGATGAATCGCCTCAAGTCGCACAGATACAACTAACAGAGCGAATGGCTGAGTTGGCTGGAATTACCGGTGGTGAGCGAGTAATCGATGTTGGCTGCGGAATGGGTGGCTCGAGTATATGGCTGGCAAAGAATCGCGGCTGCAAAGTAACGGGTGTAACCATTAGTTCTGTGCAGCGGACTTGGGCCAAGACCTCTGCGGCATGGTCACGAGCTAACCCACGCCCGAATTTTATGCGAGCTGACGCGGAAGAAGTTCAATTCGACACTGGCTCTGTCGATGCCGTATGGAGTATCGAATGCACCGAGCATCTTTTTGACAAACCCGCCTTTTTCAAAAAAGCGTCTACGTGGTTGAAACCGGGTGGTCGTGTTGCGATCTGCGCTTGGCTTTCCGGCGATGATGAACAAGCGGCAGAAACACAGCGACTGGTTTATGAAGTTTGCGAAGGCTTCTTTTGCCCATCGCTGGGAACGCAAGCCGATTACCGCAAGTGGTTGACCGATGCCGGTCTGGAAATGCAATCGACCGATATTTGGACCAAACGCGTTCTCAAAACTTGGGAGATCTGTCGAGATCGAGTGGCGGCCTCTAAAGTGCGGTGGCTTGCAAAGATGCTCGGACGCGATCATGTGATGTTTCTCGATCGATTTGATGCGATCTTAGAGGCCTATCGAACGGGCGCAATGGAGTACGGTTGCTTCGTTGCAGTGAAACCAAAATAGAGGCAACGGAATGTCTAGCCAAGCAAAAGTTGATAGCTTGCAGTCTTCAAACTTATCCCATTTTGTTTCGAGCGGCGTCGCCAGTGCAGCCGAAAAAATCTCGCAGAAAACTTTGAAGCGAAGTCTCTATGTCACCTTAGCCGGCATTCTTTTCGGTGCGGGTACACAGTTGCTTTTTGTTTGGACGGCTGTGCAATTATTCTTGCTGGTTTTCCAATCATAGGCTTCGGACTGGGCTGTCGGAAAGTCGTGAACAAACGCAGTAGCGGAAGCCGTCAAGGCTTTCGGGAGTTGATATTGCGGGCCAAAGTTGCATGCACGAAATGCTTGACGCATTCCGCTACCGACTTTTCGCCATACCAGCTTCGGACCCTGGGGAAGACGACCCAGCCGCTTGCGTTCTTCGTGAGCCGACGGCGCTAGGGCGCTAGCCGCGGGTGAACAAAGTGGTCGTCGTGCAAGTTTTAAAGTTTAGCCAGCGGCCGTGAATCCGTTGGTCATTGGATCGACACAAAGTCGTGGTGAGTCGAATACTTCGTCCACCCGCGGCTAACGCCGTCGGCTCACCTGCGGGAATTGAGGTCGTTAACCTCTAAACAATTTCCGGATCGAATACGATTAGTTTTCGATCAAGCTTAAGGTCTGGTTCGACTTGCGGCTTGACTGGACTCAACGACCCTTGATCGATCCGTATCGCAGTGAGCAACGCGAGAACGGTTAAGGCCTGAGCCGCAATCACGGCGATTGGACCTGTCAGCATCCAAATAGCAATATGCGGGACGGACAACTGGTTCGGTGCCTGCTGGCTGAGCACCCAAAAACTCAGTAGGCAGATGCACAGTCCGCTGCCTAAGAACATCGTGATCAACTTTGCCATTGTCCAGCAGTCGTCAAAGACCCACCGGTAGGCCACCCAACTGCCTAGACATCCGCCCAGCAAAACAAACCCGACTTGGGTGAGCAAGAACAATGGTGACTCGAGTCTGGGCAGTGCATAACAAATGACTGCAACCAGCGTCGTTAGTAGTGCCAGATCCCAGATGGTCCACTGCTGATACCGCCGAACATCCTCGTGGACAATCTGTGGTGATCGCCCTGAAAATTCTAACTGAGTCACTAACCAACCGGCTGAGAACGAACATACAGCAATCAAAACGCATTCCGTAGAAGCCAGATTCGTCAAACTCTGCATTGCAATTTGACTCAACCAAACATAACAACCCGCGACACCTGCAAACCATGCATTTCCACGTCGAACACTTCCCGCTGCGGCCCCAATTAGAAAGAGACTTGCCCATAACATTCCAACTATGGTCGGTTGCAACCACATGGGCGTCGACCAAATCCAAGCGCTGGAGAATATCGGAGCAGCAACGCAAGTGACTATAACCTGAGTGCTAGGGCCGATACGGTGGAAGTGTCTTTGGGGACATGATGATTCAAAGCTCGAGAATTCAAATTCATCGAGGTCGCCCAATTCGTCGCGCTGGAGGTCAAATGCCATTCAGTCATCCTTCAGTCATCCTTAAGTAGCTGGTTTTGTAAAAATCCGGCGCCTTCACCGAAAAACTTTCGCTGCATCCGGTTTCTTACGAAACCAGCTACTCACATAGGTGGCCTAGGATTCCAGCTTACGGAGGAAACCAATTCTTAGCCTGGAAATCCAGGCCACTAAACCCTCCATCCTAATCGCTCTTCAAACGCTTCCTCCGCTTTCGTCTTCGGACAACCAATTTCCCTTCCACGCCCCTTCGGCCAAAAGCGATTAACCGGTTTTTAGCGAAAAAACCAAAGTTGTGCCCAAACGGTTGTCAATCATCGGTTGATGTGGCTATCTTAGGAGGTCTGGTTGCTCGTGTTTCCGCTTGCAACTGCCACGTCGATCTGTCCGCTCCCGCCTGTTCTCGCCTCACCTATGTTTAAGGATCAATCTATGCATCTCCGTTTTCTTCGCACCTTCGCGCAAATCTCAATGCTTGCGTTCTGCGTTTTGACTGTATGCCTTGCGGCTTCCTCGCACGCTGATGACGGAGTTAAGCCACCACCGACAGGCTTCAAGGCTCTCTTTAACGGCAAGGATTTGGAAGGTTGGCATGGGCGGCCGCATCTGGACCCTCGCACCTGGACGGAAACCAGTGCCGACAAGCGATCTGAATGGAACAAGGACATGGCGGCTCATTGGACCGCTAAAGACGGCGTGCTTATCAACGACGGGAACGGTGCCTACCTTACGACGAATGCAGAATACGGCGATATCGAATTTTTCATCGATTACAAAACCGTTGCAAAAGCTGACAGTGGAATTTACTTGCGAGGCACTCCTCAAGTTCAAATCTGGGATACAACGGAAGAAGCGAAGTTCAACCTGGGCGCCAACAAAGGTAGCGGCGCTTTGTGGAATAACAGTGCCGGCGCGCCTGGCAAAGACCCGCTCGTCTTAGCGGACAAACCGTTCGGCGAATGGAATACACTTCGCATCGTTCAAGTCGGCGCAAGAACCAGCGTATGGCTCAACGGAAAGCATGTTGTTGATAACGCGATCATGGAGAACTATTTCGATCGCGCTTCACCGCTGTTCGCTAAAGGTGTCATTCAGTTGCAAACTCACGGCGGTGAGATCCAGTGGCGAAATCTTTTTATCCGTGAAATCGGCGCTGAAGAAGGTAATAAGTGGCTCCGCGATCACAGCCAAGGAACTTACACGTCACTGTTCAACGGTAAAGATTTGAGCAACTGGAAGGGCGAAACCGACAACTATGAAGTCGTTGAAGGGGCCATTCGTTGCAAGAGTGGTCACGGCGGCGTGTTGCATACTGAAAAAGAATACGGCGACTTCACCGCTCGACTTGAATTCCTACTTCCCGAAGGCGGTAACAACGGTTTGGCGATTCGCTATCCAGGCAAAGGCGATACCGCTTATGTCGGCATGTGCGAACTGCAAGTGCTTGATAACACTTCACCCAAGTATGCGAAGCTCGATCCGCGTCAAGTTCACGGCTCCGCTTACGGTATGCTCGCTGCTAAAGTTGGTTATCTGCGTCCCGTAGGCCAGTGGAATTATCAGGAAGTTACCGTCAAAGGTTCAACCATTCGCGTCGAACTGAATGGAACGGTGATCCTCGACGGCGATGTTTCAAAAGTCACTGAATACATGGCCAACTCACCGCACCCTGGTAAGGACCGCACTTCCGGTTACTTCGGATTCGCTGGCCACAACGATCCAGTGCGATTCCGCGCAGTGGACATTATGGCTCACTAGGATGCTCGCGCTGGCTTTTGTCGGTTGCTCTTGCCAAGTAAGCCAGTCACGCCGCCCCTCACCCCCCGCCCCCTCTCCCCAGTACGTGGCGAGGGGGAGACACAACGTGGAGTTAGCCCTGTTGATTTGACGACTACGCATCAACATTTCCGTGCCTGGCTTACATTCGTGCCTAGGTATACATTCATGGCTAGGTCGCAGTCGTTGGACGCCACCGCTCGAACCGCGGAGTCAGTCGAAGGCCAGGTGACAATTGAGCTTTCTACATTAAGACGAGTTCTCGACCGCCGTACATAGGCTCTCGCCGTGGGCCGCTCGCCTCTGGCCCCAACTTGCCCTGTACTCGGAAAGAATCGCTACCGCTACGCTTCCGGTTCCCCCTCGCCCCGTACTCGGGGAGAGGGGGCTAGGGGGTGAGGGGCGGGCCAATTCTCGCGTCCGCCATTAACGGTTAAATCGGAAATAGCGACACTGCCGCCGTTAGCAAGCGCATCGACAAAAAATTCGTGTCGAACGTACGTCTGATCGACTCTTGTCGCACTCTCATGTCGGATTTTTCATCCTATCTTAAAGTTGCCCCGGAAGTGTTTGCCGCAGTCCAACACAACAAGTAATAAGTACTGCAGCGCTAGCCATCGACACTCGTGCCGAGGTAGGGGAATTCGTCCGTTGATACCATTGCCACCAAGTAGGACGCAACTTGCCGAGAACTTGACAAAGTTTTTGCGGGAGCGTTCGTTTGAATCTGTCATGGTCTTTGAATCAACCAACGACCAATGGCGGGCCGCAGTTGGTGCTTTCCTGTTACAGCACACAAAGTACTCGACCAGCGGTGCTGTCATTCATGCATCCATCGAGCAAACACAACAACAGCAACGTCCCCAGAGTGTTCAATTAGACAGTCAACATGCTTTAGCAATAGCTCAGATATGCGACGGTGAAGTACTAGTACTTTCTCTACAGCGCGGCCCTGCACCACTTTGCGCAACGGCACTTAGCTGCGCAATAGAATCTTGGCAGTTGACCGAACGGGCTCGCGAGGACCAATTGCGACTGGACATCACCACGAAACTGATCGCGCAAAGTCAAAACGAGAAAACGTGGCTCCGCAGTTTTGCGTCGAGCATCGGTGCCATCAATCGAGCCAACGCTGCCAATACAATCGCGCAAGGTATCTTTGAACCGCTTCGAAAATTGTTGATGGCCGAATCGCTCTTTCTAATCGCTGAGCCAAGCGAATCGGAACGCAGCGGACTTAAAAGTTGTAAATTCGGACCGAGCGCAATTGATTTTGAGCAAGTACAAGCTGCGGCGGCTGAGCTAAGAGACCCATCGCGAACCCTCATTGTTCGCCGCCATGCGGCTGTGGATGGTCTGTCATCGTTGCTGGGCGTGAAGATTGCTATTGGTGACGAAGTCCTGGGTTACTTGATCGCTATTAATCGTCAGCCGCAGCCCAGTGATCGCGGCACGGAACCCACCTTTGCCGACGCCATCGGACTGATTGAGGAAGCGGCGTCACTGTTCGCAACCCAATCACAAAACATTCACCTTGTTCTTGAGAGCCACCAACTGGTGCTCGGTGCACTGCATGCAATGAGCAGTGCGATTGACGCTCGCGATCCTTACACTCAGGGTCATAGTGAACGTGTTGCCAAGCTCGCTTATGAGATCGCCAAGATCCTCGGCATTTCCGAATCGGCTTGCCAAGAAATCTATCTGGCTGGCTTGCTGCACGACCTTGGCAAGATTGGTGTGCCTGACCATATCCTTCATAAAGCAGGCGCGCTGACAGACGAAGAATTTGCGGTCATCAAGCAACATCCTGAGATCGGTCATCGCATTATCGAACGCTTAGGCAAGTTGCATTTCGTATTGCCTGGCGTGTTGCACCATCACGAGCGCTGGGACGGAAAGGGCTATCCACATGGTCTTAAACAGGAGTCGATTCCACTGATGGCACGTATCTTAGCCGTCGCGGACAGTTTCGATGCAATGACCAGTTCTCGACCCTATCGCGGTGCGATGCCAATCGATAGAGCCGCTATGGTGATTCGAGACGGAGCGGGTCGTCAATGGGATGCAGCTATAGTCGACTGCTTTGAGATTTGGTTGAATCGAACTTTGCCCGCTCATCCAGTCGGGATTCCCCTTGAGGCCGAAGACTTGCTTTCGAACAGTGCACCGTTCGAGAGCATCTCACAAGTTGTGATCGCCCTTAATCTTTAGCCGGTTCAATTCGCATCGTTCCATTGGACGGCAGGGTCACTGGTGGTGGGCAGACCACTCCGCAACTAACAATGTACTGAACCGCTTGATCGATCGTCATATCCAGGTCGATCAAATCGCGTTTGCGGCAGTTGACACTGAAGCCGGCCATCGGCATCGGCGAGGTAGGCAGAAAGAGTGCCGAGATCTCTTCACCGGTGGCTCGTTCCAAGGTCGGCATGGATTCGCTTGTGACGAATGCCAGCACCCATATGCCCGGCCGAGGATACTCGACTGCGACAACGCGAGTGAAACCGATATCGCGCTCGGTCAACACAAAGTCGGTCATCTGTTTTACCGATGAATAAAGATTGCGAACAACTGGCAGCGATGTGATCGCGCGTTCAAAGATGTTCACAAACATACGTCCGACGCCAGCGGCAAGAAAACGTCCGACAAAAAACAGCGTGCTGAACAAAACAAGCAGCAGCAGCGGAAAGGTGATCCAACGCGGCATGAAAACCATTCGAACGTACGCATGATAGTAAGCGATGGAGGTCTTGGGCTCCTGCATGTCGCTCGGGAGATAGTCGATATTGTCGTTGACATAGACAAGTACCGACTCAGGAATGAACCGGCGGTGCGAGGGTGGTTGAACATAGTTCTTGCCCGCATACTTGAAACCCAGAGCCGGATTATCGGCCGAAACCAGTTCAGCACCTTCAGGTGGTGCTTCGAGAATGTCCTGTGCAGCCCAAACAAGCATCGTTCGTCCAGCTTGTTCAAGCGGCCGAAGTACATAGTCCTCCACCGCGGTAGCGATCCAGATCAACAACAGCAGGGTGATCAATGGCGGCGCAATAATCGCGCAGCCTCGCAAAATGGCTCGACGCAGAGGTGACGGAGTTGGACGCACAGGTATTGGGTTATCCACGTTGGGTTTCATGATTTTTCAAATGAGCTAAATTAAAACAAGCTCGGTGTTTTCGCCGTAGCCTAGGCATCCTGCCTGGGAGAGTAGCCTAGGCATCTTGCCTGGGAAGTAGCCTGGGAAGTAGCCTGGGAAACTTGCATACGCGCCAACGGAAAACTGCAGCATACGCGAAAGCATCGCCATCCCGCCAGCGGTCTGATTTATGAATTCGATTGTGAGTACGACATGCAACGCGACATTTTGTTTGTACTGAAAGAGAAATTTGAAGATGGCCCCGGCCAGTTCTTTTATTGTCCACATTGTGCAGAAATTACGGGCGTTCTCGCGTACTTTCCCGAGTTGCGGCATCAATTGGATGTTCGCTACGTCGACTTTCCGAGACCCCGCAAGGAGCTCGTTGAGCTAATTGGCGAGCCCAATCAGAACTGCCCAATGCTGGTGTTGGCCGAAAAACCAGGCATCGACGCGCTCGAAATGATGACTGGCAGTTTTAATGGGCGATACTTTATTTCCGGTCCCCGTGACATTGCTCGCTATTGGGCTCTTGTGCGTGGCATATCGCGACCACATTAGCAATATCGTCAAACACCTCACGTCGCATGGAGGTAGCTGGTTTCGTAAGAAACCGGACGAGGTCAAAAACCACATCCACTCCATCCGGTTTCTCACGAAACCAGCTACACAACATAATATTAGAGTCCAGGTCCTGCATGACACTTCGTTCGCTAACGATCATATTGAGCTGCGAGCATGGGGGCAACAAAGTCCCAGCCGAGTATCGAAAGATGTTCGCACCACATAGCGAGCTGCTTCAGACGCACCGTGGCTGGGATCCCGGTACAAAACAGTTGGCCGAGCGTTGGCAGCAAGATCTTAAATGCGAATTGCACACTGCCACAGTTACGCGGTTGCTGGCTGACCTTAATCGCAGCCCCAATCATCGCAGTGTCTTTTCCGTAGTCACGCGAGACCTGCCGGCGGCTGAGAAGCAAACGATACTGGCCAATTACCATACGCCGCATCGTCAACGTGTTATCGAATCTATTAAGAAAGCTGTCGACTCAGGTCAACGCGTGTTGCATGTCGGTGTACACAGCTTTACTCCTCAGTTGAATGACGAAGTTCGTAATGCTGATGTCAGTTTGCTTTACGATCCCGCCAGCCGCTGGGAATCGGAGCTGAGCCTCCTGTGGCGCGAGTCGCTTCGTGCTTCGAAGCCTCGGCCGCGAGTACGTTTGAATTACCCGTATCGAGGTAATACCGATGGACTCACAAAAACGCTACGCAAGCTCACTCCCCCAGGAACCTATGCGGGCATCGAGATTGAAGTCAATCAAGCGATTCCACTAGCTGGTGGAGTCATATGGCGCGATTATCAGGCGGCTTGTATTGATTCGCTTGCTAAAGTTCTGGCTCGGTTGTGAGCCGACGGCGCTAGCGGCGGGTCTCGAAGTCGGGCGGTTCAATTTGCATGAAGTCTATCTATCGCTGATGTCTGCTGGTTGGCTTCTCGCTCAAATTGGACAGTTTGTTATGATTGACTACCACTTCGAAACCCGCGGCTAGCGCCGACGGCTCACTGACGTTGGACCAACTTGACTTGCAGGTCGGTTTGACTGCCGCCGCGAAGAACCGTCAGGGTCACATACTCACCGATTTTAGATTTTTCCAACAGCGTCAAAAGGTCGTCGGGTGTGCGGACCTTTTGTTTGTTCACAGCAGAGATGATGTCGCCCAAGATAATGCGTCCGTATCGGTCTTGCATGGTCGGACGCAAACCGGCTTCTTCAGCGGAGCTTTTGGGTTCAACGCTGACTATCAACACGCCGCCGACATCGAACTGATCACCGCGGGCGATGGTGATGCCGAGCGTTGGCTGAATCAATCGACCATATTGAATCAACTCGGGAACATAACGGCGGACAATATCCACTGGAATTGCAAAACCGATTCCTGCATAAGCCCCCGACGGACTGTAGATAGCTGTCGTGATTCCGATCAATCGCCCCGCGCTGTCGAGAAGCGGTCCACCACTGTTTCCGGGATTGATGGCGGCGTCGGTTTGAATTACATCGGAAATTTTGCGGCCTGTGACCGAATCGATTTCGCGGCCCAGGGCACTGATAACACCGGTCGTCAAAGTTTGGTCCAAGCCAAATGGATTGCCGATAGCAAACGATTTTTGGCCGACTTGGATGTCAGCAGACGTGCCGATGATGACCGGTATCAGCTGATCGACTGGCGAATCGATTTTTAATACGGCGATGTCTTTATCGGGAGCGACGCCGACGACTTTCGCAGGCCAGGACGAACGATCAGCGAGCGATACAGTAGTGGAGTCAGCGTCCTTGATCACGTGATAGTTGGTGACAATATGACCTTGATCGTCCCAAATGAATCCCGAGCCGGTTCCGCTGGGTACTTCTTGAACGTTACGAGTAAAACGGCTTCGTTCGAGCGTATTGGTCGTGATATGCACAACCATCGGCGAGACTTTGGAAAACAGTTCGATGGTCGACTTTTCATCTTCGGCCAAGTCGCCGCGCGGCTGCATGACAGGCGTGGAGTTGCGCATGGCCCGGCTGCGATAGAGAAACAACTGAGCCGCCTGAGCGAGGACCAGGCCCAGCAGGCATAGCGACATCACGCGTGGGGAAAGCCACGGGCGTTCGTGGAGCTCATGTGGGTCATGCATGGAAGGTACGTGTCTCTAGAGTCCGCCGATCTCAGTTAAGCCGCCATGCGCTTGTCACCTAGCGCCAGTAACTTGATTGTCGCAAGCGTGCCACTGTTTGCAATTGGGGAGTATGCAGTTGGCTGGCTTGGCACGCTAATCTCTCTGTTGCGGTCGCCGCGCATCGTTTGCCCCATAGCCAGCGGAGATTATTGACTTAGCAGCAATACACAAATGTGCCTGAACGCTAGCCAAAGTGGATGACCGGTTTTTCGGAGCGCGGGCGTCCTCGCCCGCACGGGACTACGTGACTTGCAAGTGAGTTCGACGAGCTCACTTTGTAGAAGGTAAACGGGTTCTTTGCTGTCGCCGCTAGTCACCTAGCGGGTTCAGCGGGCGGGGACGCCCAATGTCACTCACTTTCTAATAAAAGCTGAGTTCGCAG
>JANODD010000332.1:0-61923 GCA_031412515.1 Planctomycetia bacterium
CGAACACCAGAAGATTCTCTTGGACCGACTTGGGCTACGACTGCCCGTCCGAATGAAATTGACCGAACTGTAGTGAGAAAAAAATTTCAAAAACCAGCGATTTCATTGGTCAAGTCGCCTGAGTTGGGGAAGTTGGGCTAGTGCTTCATCCAACTTTAATTTTGGGACTGGGCGCCATGACCAACCACAGGCTAGTACGCGGGGCTAAAGATGTAAGGTGAACCGACAGCGCTAGCTGCGGGTCTCGAAGTGGGGCGGTTGAATTTGCGAGCTGCCAATCCGATGCAGTTGTTTGTTCGTTGGCTTTGCGCTTAAATGGGGCTGGTTGTTGTCATAGACTATCACTCCGAAACCCGCGGCTAGCGCCGACGGCTCGCATCTACGACCCCAAAATTAAAGTTGGATCAGGCACTAGTGTTGCTAATAGTCAGTCAAAGTGCGGACGCGGTGAATCATCGAAATTAGGCAAAATCCGACTAGAGCTAGGCCTGAAACATAAATTACGGCGAAATCAATTCGGCTATTGATCTGGTCAGTTACCGTTGCGCAGAGTACTAGGAAACCGACAACGCTCAGCATCGTCGCGATGACTGCATAACGAACTCGGTAAAACATCCCGCAAGCGCAGATCATCATCGGATAACCAATTAAAAGCAAACCTCGCGGTGATTCGGCCAGAGACATTAATAGCGTAAAGATTACGATGTCGAATGCCAACCAGCTTAAATGGGCGGCTTCGCGACGGCGCTGAATATTTGCGATTCGCTGAAGAATCCAGGAACCAACAATCCAACCAAGCAGAAGCCCGATCCTAAGCGGTGGATACCACGAATCGGAGGACACCAGCAAGATTGCCAATGCGGAACCAATTCCCAACAAATGACTAACGAAGGCAGGCTCTCTTCTCCACCATGTCATTAATCGTTCGGTGCTTGAAAGCTTAGGCCACGCGATGGGTTCGTCCATAAGGAAATGCGGCAGGTCAATCTTCAGCGCTTCGGCCGTTTGGTATCGATCTTTGGGGTTCTTTGCCATGGCCAAAAGCAATTGGAGACTCTTGCTCCTTCAGTCGCCCTAACGACCATGCCGTACTATTTGTACCGGAGGCATTGGATTTGAACACTTGCGAGATTTTTTGCAATTTCTCTTCTATACAGCGCTCTTTCTATGCGCAAAGGGCACCTAGTAATCCTAGGTAATGTTCCTGTGAGCGAGTTGTTCCTATAGGTTTAAGGATGGATAGAAAAATGCGTATTCAAGTAAAGTGGTTTGTGGCAGCGATTGTAGTATTTGCTTTGCAGATTACAAACTGCCGGGCTGAGATTTACGTCTTCGGAGATAGTTTGTCGGAGGCCGGGAATTTTTATACGGCATCGGGCGGTACGTTCCCACCCTCGCCGCTGTATTTCAATGGCCGATTTTCCAATGGCAAGGCTTGGATAGAGCATTTTGCAGCGGCCGTGGGAGAACCGGTTCCAACTCCGAGTCTACTTGGCGGTACTAACTTTGCCTTCAACGGGGCTCGGGCTGCGGGTATTTCTCTCTACGGGACGCCAGACGTAACTCAGCAAGTTTCCAGCTATCTGTTGGCCAGTAATGGAACCGCCGATTCAGACGATATTTTTGTAATTTGGGCAGGCGCAAACGACATTTTCTTTGGACCGCAATTAAGCGAGTCAAACTTTATACCCAATGCTATTGCGGGAATAAAGTGGTCCATCGAAGCGCTTTATGATGCAGGGGCTCGCAAAATTGTTGTGTTAGATCTGCCACCGCTAGGCCAGACCCCATTTTTCAACACTATCCCGGAAGCTTCGATTCAGCTGGACGCCGCGACATCCGCCTTCAATTCTGCACTTTCAAGCTTGACGGGCAGCTTGCGCGGCAACTTAAGTCACTTACGAATTGCGGATGTCAAAATCAGCCGTCTGTTTCAATCCATCACCCGAACACCAAGATTGTTTGGCCTAAAGAACGTCACGGACTCAGCGACGTTATTTGATCCAGTATCCGGAATCGGCTACGCAGCAGCTCCCGGCGCGGATGCCAACCGATATCTATTTTGGGACAGCGTCCATCCGACAGCTAAAGCACATAAGATCATCGCCGCGTATGTACTGATCGATTACAAATTGGAATGTTTCCGGTGATAAATGTTTGAAAAGAAGTTTCCATTGTACTTGCCGCGCCCTCAATGACTTTCGCAATATCGCTGATGCGTGGCAAGGTTGATTGCTTTGGTACTAACCTTCTTATACCCCAAAACCGAATTCTGACATTTTGTGAATTGCGAGAGGTATTAAGTCAACGATATACTTGTCTCTTGCAACTGAGCCTTCGCGAGCAACTGAATTCGGAGTGATGCAATGCACATGGTGGTGATTCAAACGGCGAAAGCATTTTCCATCACGTGTGCATTTGTGCTGTTGTTATTAAGCACAGATCGGGCGATCGCAAGACCTGGTCAACGGGTTGAGTATGGCTGGCGAGAGCAGATCGTACATGTTGGAGAATTACCCCCGGATGTCAAAGCTGAGCTTAAGGAGACAATGGGGCACGACCTTAAAATTGGATTCATTTATGGTCACTGTTATTTCTTCGATGAGAACTTTGATCTGTGGACCTGGAATGGAAGGCGGGCCCTGTTCGAAGGCGAAAAGTACTGGGCATTAACAGATAAGGAATTCATCCGTCTAGTCGGGAGGGACAAGTTCGCTTCGTTTCACAAACCGCTTTACTACCGGTTCCCCATTGGACTGACAACTTTAATCGCGATTGGGTGCATGATTTATGCCTGTGTATTGTTCTTCCCGTCAATAAATACACGGGTGAAAAAAATCCTAAGTGACGCTAGATATCAACAAGCACTGCAAGTCTATTGCGCCAACTTGCCAACCGAATCTGAGCCCGATCAAGAAGACAAAGCGCGAGCGTGGGAAGCTGGACTCGCCTTCCTTGGTTCACAGTCGGTGCCAGTGCGCGAGGCGGAATTGAATTTCGGTATTCTGATTAATGAAGCCGATCGCGCCCAATCATATTCGTTCCGCAATGCGGCTTTAGCGCATGAAGAGGCTGGGAATTTGGAGCAGTCCCTTGTGTATTTCCAGAAAGCTGCCGAACTACGGGAGAAGTGGGACAAGAAAGATCACAGATTTTTAGTTGGATGCATTAAACGCGTGCAACGCCAACTCGCTCGTCAGCGCAAAGCGTAGTGCTTTGTCACGCGTTCACAGAACACCAAGTCATTCGATTCTGAACGCTCGGGACAAGTGGTCCCAAGCTACGAAGGAGGCAGCCGATGTGGCGAAAACTGTGTTCAAAATCGCTGATTCTATATTGGCTCTTGGCTTCCTGGACGGTGCCCTTGAACGCACAGGAACAATCCTCGGCCCCTACAGCGCAAGCTGTAACGCAATTAATGCACGATCAGCCGCTTTCAGAAGCAACTTGGCCCATCTGGCGGGATTACTACGTCCGTTTGTTTTTCGTTTATGACGTCGGAGAGCCGATTGAATTTTACGAGCAACTCCATAGTTTCATCGGTGGCATAGCAGCGCAAAATAGCGATGCTCTGCACGGGAAATGGGCAGCGGATTCGGTTGCCTGGATCATTTTGTCGAAGCACTTCGAAGGCTCCGCATCGGGGCTGGAACTTGCCGTAGCCGCTAGCCGCCAGGCCATGGCTTTGGACAAAAATTCAGCAATGTCGTGCGAAACTCTAGCAGGGTCTCTGATCCGCTTAGTAGGCCAGCGGGTGAAGACGACGCAACTTCTGCAGGACCAGCAACTGCAGTTGGACGAAGCTGAGGAACTATTGCAACGAGTTGACCATCTTTGCCCTGAATCGCGTCTTAGCTTCTATAAGGGACTCGCTAAATGGTACCGAGGCGACCGAGTCACAGCACTGAAGTTGCTTCACCAAGGAGCCCTCGACCATCTCGATCACAGCAGTTACGCAGCGTTTTACTTGTCACTTCTTGCCTCAAGTGATCTAGCCACAAAGCCCTACGCGGAGACCACTGGAATATTTTTGAAGCAATTTCCGAACGACCCCGGAATTCAGGCGCATCACATAATGGCGTTGTACGGCGATGAACGTTTTTCTGAAGCCTATGAGAGCTTGCAAGAGAGCCGCCAAAATAAACTTGTCGAACAATTCCTCGGTCCGAAATCAGTGGAAGCGGTTGAAGAAGGACGTTGGATAACGCGTTACGTCTTAGAGGGAATCAAACTTGCGAAGAATGGATCCCACGAAAAAGCCTGCGAAGAATTTCGTGAGGCATACTCACGAGATTCAGAAAATATCCTGGCTGCAAAGCACTTAGCATGTTCGCTAGTTCTTCGCTACGATCAAGATCGCAGTCCAGATCCGAAGAAGTTGCTAGATGAAACGATCGCCGAATGTGCCGGCTTAATTCAGCGATTTCCTGATGAACCGGAATTGCATGTTACTTATTCAGGTGCGCTGTTTCGTGCTCGTCGGAACATCGAAGCCGAAGAAGAACTTGATCGCGCTAAAGCCTTAGGTGGGAATCTTAGCGAGTTGGCCGGTCCTTTGGGAGAATCTCAGGTTCACCAAGCGGCGGAGCATGACAGGAAGGTTCGTAAACTTGCGAGGGGTCTGCTGGGCGTGCTTATCGCTGGTATCTCATGGCTCTCGTTAATGTTCCTGCTGGGTGTAGTACTGGCGCTCTGCACTTCAAGACTTCCGAATACTCCCATCAGTGCGGGAATGGTGCAAACATCGGGCGAAGCTTGGTTAGAGCGTTTATATCTAGTTGTTTTAGGTATCAGTTTGGTCTTCTTCTACGTTTCCGTTCCATTCATTGCTTTAGGATTGTTTGCGATCACCGTGCTGCTGTTTGGTATCATGCTGTTGTTTAGATTTGTTCACATTGGGATTCTATTTCGCGGCTTATTTGCAGCCTGGGGTGTGATCCGAAGTGCATTCATCGGACCGTCCAACGACTGTCTTGGAATTGACGCAAAACGCGAGCAGCATCCGGAACTATTTAAAGTTCTCGATGAAGTGGCTGATCGCCTCGATACATCGCCCGCTGATGAAGTCTACCTAACGCCCAGCTCGCTAATTGGCGTTCGGGAGCAAGGGAAAGGTCCGTTTGGACTATTCAGGCGGCGACGCGTCATAGAAATCGGTGTTTCAACATTACCGCAATTGACGATCTCGGATTTCAAATCGATCTTAGCCCATGAGTTCGGACACTTTTCGCATCAGGATACTTTCTTTGCCAGAATTATCAGCCAAGTCACTGCGTCGCTCTCGAGTTCAATGGCAGTGATGAGTGCAGCCGGGGGCGAGGCCAACTTTGTGAATCCGTTCTATTGGTTTTATTGGCTCTATCTGCGAGCCTACATGATGCTCGCGTCTGGATTTTCTCGGTCGCGCGAGTTCTTGGCCGACCGCCGCGCGGTCTTGGCCTATGGAAAAAGTGGATTCATCGCTGCTCTATCCAAAGTCGTTGTCAACACAGCACTATTCGAAGGTTCAGCAATCAAAAATATCCAAGGTGCATTAGGAACCGGCCAACGCTTTGTGAACGTCTTTGCCACGTTTCGAGAATATCGAAGTCAACCGGAGTTGGTTGCATCGCAAAAACAACTGTTCGAAATTATTAGCGCTACTAAGCCGAGTTGGTTCGATAGCCATCCAACGTACTCGGAGCGATTTGCCGCACTGAGAGAATTCCCTGACTCCCGAACGCAAGTGGAAACCCTGCTGGCGACAACTTTAATCGCAGATATTACTCAGATCGAAGAACGACTGACAGAGTTACTCACCAATTATGTTTACACAGTCAGTAGCGACAGTCCAGCAATGTAGCTGGTTTCGTAAGAAACCGGATGCAGTAGGAAGGTCACCGTGCGTCTCGGGTCCTCACGCAATTAGCTACATTTGCTCTTAAAAATGCTTCACAGTATTGCATTTTAGGCCGATATTCAGACCCCGAGCGGCTTGCAATAAACATGTCATACTCGTGGTGAAACAAGCGTTCTCCTTTAACCTTGGCCTGACGATGTCTGACATAACCCGCATTCTGTCTGAAATCCAATCCGTTGATCCATCGGCCGCTGATCAATTGTTGCCGTTGGTTTATCACGAGTTGCGGAAACTGGCCGCTGCTAAGTTAGCTAACGAAAAGCCTCTCCGTTTGGTGGGTGGCGAAACGTCTCGATCCTACCGAGACCGTAGTCACTTCTTTGGCGCGGCCGCGACCGCAATGCGGCACATACTTGTCGACAACGCGCGAGCCAAACTGGCCGACAAACGCGGTGGCAACCATGAGCGAAAGCCGCTCGAAGATTTGGCCGCCCAGCAGCCCGGTGAAGAGTTGCTCGCGCTGCACGAGGCGCTCGATGAACTAGCCGCGGAGGACCCAGTGAAAGCGAAGCTCGTTGAGTTGCGTTACTTTGCGGGACTGACCGGCGACCAGGCAGCCGAAGTTCTGGGGATTTCGGCCACCACTGCGGACCGCCATTGGGTGTACGCACGAGCTTGGCTGCAAGCCAAGGTTCGCGGATGAGCTCAGAATAGAAATTTGGTTCATAGGCAGCAAACGCAACCCAATTCAGCAAGGTAGCTGGTTTCGTAAGAAACCGGATGCAGTAGAGTCATCACCCGTGCGCACCGGTTTCTCACGAAACCAGCTACGATAGTTCGCCCAAGTGTCAGTTTTTCCATGTGCAAACTAGAAACCTTCGTACTCAGATTCTAGATGCCGTGGCAGCGTCCGCCACGGCACACAAAAACAAACGGCGGCGCTCGCAAATTTGAGATGCCCAAAAGACTCTGAAAATTCCGTGATGCTCGCTACGCAAAAATCTCGCTTACGTTTGTAGAGCATCATTTGGGGAATTACTTTTTCATGTCTCACCTCTCACGTCGGAAATACTAACCATGACATTTTCCAATCCATTGTGCAATTTAAAATCGGTTTCGCACAATTGTCTCAATTGTTGCAGCTACGATTGGGACAATCGTGCGACACTAAAACCCCGAGCCCACAGTCAAGTTGTGTTGTAACGCTAGAGCTTGTTCCAGAATTAAACTTAGGGTCGTAGATGTGAGCCGTCGGCGCTAGCCGCGGGTGAACGAAGTACTTGACTTTACGTGACTTATTAACAATCCAAAGTCCAACGGTTTACGGTCGGCAGATTAACGTTGGACGAAACTTTTACTCCTGCACGACAACCACTTCGTTCACCCGCGGCTAGCGCCGTCGGCTCACTGATGCTGATCCCAAAATCCAAGTTCGACGAATTACGAGTGCGGCCGGTTTCTCACGAAACCAGCTAGCAAATCACCGAAATAATTTACAGCGTTGCCCCAAGGGGTACCTTGCACTCTAAATGAAGGTCCAACATGGGTTAGGCAACTGGTCGCCCGCTGGTTCTTCCGAGTTACGATACTACCACCCGTTGCTGATGAGGTTCTCGGGCGCTACGGTCACACCGGCAGCGGGCAGCGCTGCGGCTGCTCTCAGCACTAACCAACAAGGCATCGCTGACCCAACTCGAAGTGCGAGCTTGAATACTGTACCAGCATATCTTGTAGGTAATACCTACGTACTTATAGGAAGTGCAATCGCCAGCGGTTCCTCGCAAGCACATGCTTCATTGCAGAGCGTTTCGTCGGTTACCAAGAGCGTGGATGAATTTATGAGTCAACTAGTCCATTCATTGCCGATTGCACCAATCTCTATGAACAAGGTTGCATCGACTTCGCTCCAGTCAGGAACACGCTTAGCCGAGTACCAAAGCATCGATTTAGCACTGGCCGACGAAGGGCTAAACGATTCGCTGCAGTCACTGGCGAACGAACTGCGGCTATCGACGCTTCGATGATGAGGTAAGTGAGAAAGGTACTTCACTGTTACTGAATACAAGACTTCCAGCTCGGCAAGCCCATGACGAACAGAGACGGCGATGTGGTCATCAAGAATGGAGTGGTTATCACCTGATGCCGGAATGACAAGCGTGTGACTACTTAATCTCAATCGCAGAAATTTGCCCCTTAACTTGTGGAAACTTAGGACATGAGACTTCTCCATTGGTACCGCACTTAAGCATGCCCTTTAGAACATCATCAGTCGCGGCACCGTTTCTCTTCCATGACCCCTACCAAATTTCTGTCGGGGTCACGAAGAAAGCCGATCCACAACTCATGATCAGGCATCTTGGCAGCTAACTGAGGAAGGCGCTCGGTCGCTGATCCTCTCGCGACCATCGTTTTATAAGCTAAATCAATGTCGCGAACTCTGAAATATAAAATGGAATTCGCACCAACTTGGCCGGCGCCTTGCGGAGTCGAGAGCATAATTCGAAGTGAACCGTCAGATAGAAATGCCAAGTTCGGACCGGCTTGGAACAAGAGCGTGAGCCCAATGACGTCGCAGTAGTATCGAACGGCTACTTCAACATCACTGACCGTGATAGCGATCTGACAAATGCTACCGGATGGGCTTGTGGATGGCGTAACTCTAGCTGAGTTGGATTTCTTTCTGAAGTCGCATTGGCCAATAAGTATCACGTAGCCATCCGGATCGTGAATACGCAGTTCGCCTTCAGTCATATATGGAGGATAGATGGGATCGAACAGCGATGGACCTGGTGGAATCGGTTTGTCACTGTCACCCGGTTTCCGCTCGCCTGGAGCTCGACCAGCGTCTGGAATACCCTTACTTAGTAGATGCAGCCTGAGTTCATGCACATCTTGCGAGTACATATAAAACAGCACGGCTTGTTGGTCTGCAATCACTGGCCCGCTGGCAAATACCAACATCAACTCCGCTTGTCCCGAACTCACTGCCGCATAGTAGGTGCGACCGCCACCATTGGAGAATCGACTATCACAGTTGAAGCCAAGAAGCGTATAGAACTCGACGGATCGATCGACATCAGCCACGTGTGCCATCGGCACATGGTCGTGGACGCGAAAAGTCTCTGGGCAAGCTGTTTGCGGAACAGGTTTTTCAGTCATTCCAGCCACCTCGTTGGGTAACGCTGTGAAACAATTATTGTCATTTTATCCAGGAGCAAATGCAACGGAATTCAGTAAGGTAGCTGGTTTCGTGAGAACCCGGATGGATATTCGACAAACTCGCACGGCGAACTATACCTAACGAAACTCGAAATGGGAAAAGGCTGAAACGGCCAAAACGCAATATGATCCGTCACCTCTGCATCGCGCTGATTTCTGTTCTAGCGTTACTTCCGAATCTTACATCCGCCCAAGACGACGCGAAAGCGTCGGTAGTCAAAATTAGTGTTACCGTTCGCAGCCCTGACTTCTCGCATCCGTGGAACAAGGCCAATCCAACTGAGGCGTCGGGCACAGGCTTTCTTATTGACGGGAATCGCATTGTGACCAATGCACACGTCGTGCGATACGCTTCGCAGGTCTATGTACAACCTGATCAATCGGACGAGAAGTCGCCGGCTACGGTCGAAGCGATTTCCCATGGCCTTGATTTAGCAATCCTCAAACTCGAGTCGCCCGATGCCGAGTCGGGTGCGAAGAAGCTGGTTTTTATTCGCAAGGAAATTGCCGCTGCAACCGACTCGATTTTGGCCGACAATAACATCCGCAAACAATTTTCCGACGATCTAGAAGAGAGCTGGAACAACGGTAAGTCGAAGTAGTCTAAGATAAAACATTGCGGTTGTAGGTACGTCGCGGACGCTGCCAGCGTCCGATGCCAAATTTTCGCAGACGCTAGCGGCGTCTGCCACAACACGCTCATGAAAAGTGATTTTAAAAATGTCGACCAC
This sequence comes from Planctomycetia bacterium, assembly GCA_031412515.1. Classification (GTDB taxonomy): domain Bacteria; phylum Planctomycetota; class Planctomycetia; order Pirellulales; family Pirellulaceae; genus Aureliella. The sequence goes on from JANODD010000332.1 coordinate 9,790, forward strand.
CTTACCAACTCACCAACCTGTCCTCGAATCGGCAGTCGGCTTGGGCTCGGAGTTGCGCATTCGTTTGGCTGAGACTGTCGACGAGATGCGGGCTCGGTTTGAAGAGTTTGTAGTCCAGAATCCAGAGTTGAGCGTCGAGCAAGACCCGTCGGGGGAGATTGTGATCATGGCACCAACGGGAGCGGAAGGGTCATCAACGAACAACGAGATAGGAAGGCAGTTGGGCAACTGGGCCGTTGAAAGCGGCGGCAAGACCTTTGACAGTTCGGGCATGTTCATCTTTGCCAACGGAGCGAAACGTGCCCCCGATGCGGCGTGGATTTCCGATAAGCGATGGAATACTGTCCCCATCGAAGATCGCAAAAAGTTTCCTCATATCGCTCCCGATTTTGTAGTCGAATTGCGATCTGAGACGGACCGCTTGGCAGCCCTGAAAGCCAAGATGGAAGAGTACATCAGCAACGGCGTGCGACTCGGTTGGTTAATCGATCCGCTGGAAAAGCGAGTGCACGTTTATGGCCCTGGCCAACAAACAGTTATTCTCGAGAACCCTCAATCAGTATCTGGTGGCGATGTTTTGAATGGGTTTATTTTAGAACTTGAACACATCTTCTAATTCGAGAATCCAATTGGTGCGTAGTGATTGACCGAAACTTGACATTTCGATTTCGTTGTTTTTTAACACCCAGAAGTTGTAAACTACACCGGTGGCTTCGTGCCTAATTTCACACCCATCGACGCAGTGGAACAAATGATTCGAGAGGCCGACGAGAGTGCTCGAGCCAATGCTGCTAGATCTACTCAGATGCAAAAGGACGCTGAAGCAGTTCAGTTGCGAAAGGATGCTGAACGAGCAGCCCGGCCCAGAAAATGATGCATCGCTAAATGATTTCGGTTGGAAGCTTTGCGAAGGGCGTGGTAAGCATACTCGAACACGCCCTTCGCGAAGCTTCAGCGCACGCCACCCTAAAAAGTGGAATTACTTCGCATACGGCGCGGCTAGTGGATCGCCAATTACGATATCTTCCCAGCCGACGAATCTTGAGGCCGCATAAAAACTCTCTGCCAACGTCCAGCCTTTGGTGTAACGGTCGAACAAAATCGTAGGTGAAGCGATTGCGGGCAGAAACGGCTCGTCGCAGTAGCCCTTTACACCCGTGACTCGCGAGTCAATCAGTTCGGCAATCAAGGATTGGCCACCGCTGGATGGCAAGAATGTCCGACCACTTGTCGAAACAGCCGTCTCAGCAATACCACCGGGAGCGAATTTGACTGATTTGTAACTTTCTGCTGTGAACTTTCCGTCGTTACTGCCCCACGATGCGTATCCCATCAGCGCCTGTTTGTTACCAACGAACGCTTCTGTTTGCTCGAGCTCCAGCGGAAGACCAGCCTTTTGTAATTTCTCTGCAGCGGCTAAAAGGTCGGCATTCCAATCCTTGATGCCCAAGCCGCTAATCATTTCCATATTCGTTTTGCCATCTTTAATCGGCGACTGGGGAACCTTGGCCACATCACTCGCTTCCGCCCCGACACTTGCGTCCAGAAAGATCTTTCCGGTTGGCTTGATCCCGTCTGAAGCGATGGAGCTATCGATCAGGGCCATCGCTGCTTCTACCGTATATCCGTCCAGTCGCGCGACCAGATAGCCACCATGTTTAGAGTGCGAAAATCGTTCAGTTGAATCAAAATAGTTGTTAACAAAGCAGTTCCCTTTCCAGCCACCTTCATCGATCACTACCTTCATCGAGCTCGGTCGATCAAAGTAGTCGAGTCCGGCAATGTACGAATCTAACGAAGGCTGAGTATTTGAAAGTCCAACGGGAGCGTCCGTCAGTCGAATAGGAATGCCTTTGGTCAAAACAATGAAGTCGATGTTGGGATCGGTTGCTAAAAATGCTTTCAGAGGTTTCTCGATGGCTGCTTGAAAGGAAGCGAAGGGGAGCGTCTCGTTAGCTGCGCTTACCGCCGAATCAGCGCAATGAACTTGCAGCACCTTCTTTACGCCGCGCTTGGCCGTATAATGCTTTACGATCTGCATCGATACAGGACTGTCCAAATTTTCGATCACCAGGACGCGATCTGCGAGCCCTACCGTTTCGCGTTTGGCTTCCGAGCAACCGACCGTGAGACTGACGGCGGTCGCAAGAGCAGTAGTAGCCAAGCGATACATTACATTTTTCATAAATTTTTATACTTTAAGTGCATTCTAAATTGCAGAAATTCCCATGCAGAACGGATCGTTCGCATCCAAAATCAAATCCGCCTCGCCATTCACGTAAGCCGCGCCAGTGATGCAGGGCAAGACCCGCCCATCGTCCGCTAACGTGTACGTAGCTTCAAACAGGCTCCCTACTATACTCTCCTGCCGGTGGATTTGACCGGGGGCTAGCTTGCCATCGGCGGCTAAACAAGCCACTTTGGCACTCGTTCCAGTCCCGCATGGCGACCGATCGTAGGCGGCACCCGGACACATGACGTAGTTCCTCGCATCGGCGCGCACAATAGAGTTTGGTGGACCGATGAGCTCAATATGATCGATCTCGCCACCATCTTCACCGCAAATATCATTTGCTTGCAGCGATTGCCGGATTTCACTGGTCACTCGTTGCAGCTCGCCGAGCGCCCTTAGCTCGACCGCCAAACCGTGATCCTGGCAGATGAAAAACCAATTGCCCCCCCAAGCGATGTCGCCATGAAGGGTCTGACCGCTTGGCAGCCTTACTGGCACCGCTGCACGATACCGGTAGCTGGGGACATTTTGAATTCTAACTCGATTGCCCCCAAGTAACTCAAATTGTACTGGTCCCACAGGTGTATCGATTTGGTGGATACCAGTTGAAACGCGTTCCATATGCTGGAGGGCTATCGCTACACCGATGGTTCCATGACCGCACATTCCTAAGCAGCCAACGTTGTTAAAGAAAATAACGCCCGCCATACTAGCGGGGTTTTCTGGGGGCAACAGCAACGCACCCACCATCACATCAGAACCGCGAGGTTCGCACACGATCGCTTTTCGATAATCGTCAAACTGCGCGGCAAACAGATCGCGACGTTCGGACATCGATCCTTGCCCCAGATCGATTGGGCTAGCAACAACGACTCGTGTCGGTTCACCGCCGGTGTGGGTATCGATCACTCGAATACGTGGCATCAATGGTCACCTAAAAAGCAGATTAGCGAGAGATTAAAACAGATAAGATACTGCTTGGCGAGGATATCGAATGTGGCGATGTCTAGACGAAGTGTGCCACTGGTATAAGTTTATAAACCAGTGGCACATGTTTTCATAATCGGCAGGTGCGAGCGTAATGTCAACTATCGCTGTTCGGTCAGGAGGCTCCGCTAACGAAGTGGAACCATTTCCGGCTGTGCGGCGATTCCGGCCACCGGTTCGGAGTTACCCCAGTCGAGAACACGGATTTCGTTACGTTGAGGTCGTGACTCCGTTTGCCTTGCGGCGTGGTGGGCTTGAGATGGATAAGTTGCTTCTGCATTCATTGTGGTAGGCTCAGCAGCTCGTACCTTGGATGCTTGATTCGGAATGGATGCAGTCGATTGAGCTGCTGGTTCCCCAGCACTTAATGCTGTGCCGCTGGCAACTGCGCGAAGGCGGCTTCGATACCAACTGTCTCCAGTGGTGTAGCTGGCTCCTTCGAGTCCTTTCAACGGGGACGGCGCGGTCTGTGCTAGAACCTCTTCGGAGGGTGTGCGGCGTTCGAAGGAACCGAGTTTCGCGTTGATCTTTGCAGGGGCTGCCGTTGAAGCTAAAGCGATCGAGCTGGCTGGTGCATCGCTACGCATACTGGGTGCATAGCCCGCCAACGACTTGGGACTGCCATCGCGTAGCCATCGATTCCACTGTGTTTGGAGCTCACCAATCGACTCATACTCGTAATGCGTCTTCATTGCGACTTGCCACGCACCGTTGCGCATACCATCTTCAAGGAATCCGACGAATTTCCGCGGGCCACCTTGATCAAGCAAGAACTGAACGACGGAGTGACCTTGAGCATAAAGAGGCAGGATATCTTTGGGATAGTCTTTCAAGCCGAACATTTTATTGAAGGCGATTCCGCGCCCAGTTCGAAGAAAATCTTGCAAAAAGTGCCGATGCTTACTCTTCTCCTCTTCGTGCTCAACGGTCGTGCATGCGCCTTCATCCGCCCAGCGCGGCAAGTATCGATCGAAAGGAGGTGCACTGTTGTACGGGGCAAAGTGAGTAGCAAAAATTGTGTGTGTAATTTCATGCGGTAATACGCTATCAAGCACTCGCTCTTCGGTCCCTTGAACTTGCATCATCCAGTTTCCAACACCGCCCGGGACTGGTGCGAACCGCGTCTCACCACCTGCTCCAAGTTGAGGGCTAGCAAGCACATGAACAGGACAGCGCTCTGACCAGCTAGGCAATTCTTTTCCGAGCCAATAGGTTGCCAGCTTGCTGCGGTATTCTTCAGCGGCTTGCGAAACCTGCGCAGCGAATTGTGGGGTTGCAGCAAATACGATGAAATTCTGCGAGTGAGCAACGTGTTGCTGCACTGATGGCTGTTGATGAGGGCCGCGCTGTGCAAACGTTTGAACGCTGATAAGTATAGCGACGACAGTGGCCAAGCCCAAAGTGAATGGGCGAACGCGACGAGCTTCCATGCTCGCAACTCCTTTTGTAATCCACTCGCTATGTACTCAATCCGTTGAGTCATTCGCTTGCGGAATAATTTGACATGCAGCCCTACGTGCCAGAGACAAATTGCGAGTGCCTCGACCTGCGAAACTGCGAAACTGGGTTCAATCTGCAATGCGGATTACCGCCAACAGCTTCCTCCACTGCTGGCGATTCTTCGCATTTGACACTCATGCGGCGGCCACGCCCAAATGAGTTTCACCGTGTTGCTCTCTCCAAAGCGACACCTCGGGCGAAGTCTAGAGAGCCTGTCCGGCCGCCGATAGGTCAATACTTGAGCCAAACATTCGGATTCTTCGGAAAATTCCACGCTTCGAAAAAGTGCGAAGTAGATCAAAAAGAGTCCGATTTTCCTGACCAAGTTGGTCCGGGTGCTAGCTTTGAAGATGGGGAAATTGGTTTTTCGATGAACACTACCGGACTTAAACAAACGCTGATCTCTATCTTGCGCGTCAACCTGCGCGTTGGGACCTCACGCGATGCAGTTTTGATCGCCTGGCTATTCGTTGCGGTGGCCTTTGGATTTCTTGCCTACGTAACGCGTCTCCAAGAAGTGACGCATGATGTATTTCACGAGATGGCTTTGTTCCGAGAGGCGCTCGTCCGCGGCTCTTTTCCGATGCAAGATCTGTTCGCGTTCACGCCCACTGTAAACCCTTCGGTTCATCACGAGTGGGGTACGGGCGCCATCCTTTATCTTGCGTCCGTCGAAAGCGGTTTAGGGATGGCGGGAATAGCCATTCTCCGATTGCAGTTGATCTGCGCTCTGTGGCTATTTCTTTATCAAGTGGCCCGTATTCGTGGCGCTCACCCTTACGCTTTCGCATGCGTCGCAGCGTTCACATTTCCATTTCTCTGGGTAGGTTTTGCGACGGTTCGTGCGCAATTGTTTACACTCGTCTTCCTTTCGGCCCAGATGTGGATGCAGGAGCTCGATTGTCGAGGCCGAAGGCTCTGGGTGGTTGGTTGGTGGTTCATGTTGGTCGCATGGATAAACATCCATGCAGGGTTTGTGGTTGGGCTGGGCATGTTTGGGTTTCACTGCATTGAGAGATTCGGCGCGGCTTGGTTTAGAAGTCGCTCGTTAGCGAGTGCATGCAAAGCGACTTGGCATCTGATGCTTGTTGGCTGCTGCGTGATCTTAGCGCTTCCGATCAATCCGTACGGTTGGCAGTATGTTCCTTATCTTATGCACGCGATTACGATGCCGCGTCCACTGATTCTTGAATGGCATGCGCTGTGGCATACTTATGCGCCGGGCTTAACGTTGCTTGCTTTTGGGACTTGCGTTTTACTGTTTGTTTACTGCCAACGGTTTGTACGGGTCACGCGGCTTCGCGGGGCCGCATTTTTGAGTCTGGCATTTTACGAAGCCTTGCAGCACATTCGCCACGGTTCGCTGTGCGCGATAGTTTGGTTAGCTTATGTCCCAGCCTGGTTGACTCATACGCCCCTGGGAAGATCGATGATCCGAACGGTGGACACCAATCGTTCGACCTTTATTGGAGCTAGTCAGTTGATTGCGGCCGCATGTTTCCTGTTTGCGTTTGCAAATCAGTTTTGGCGACCAACTTTACCGCCAGCGGCAAAGTACTCTGAGGCGAGTTTTCCATCGGGTGCAGTGGACTACCTCGAACGGCACAACTTCAGTGGAAATTTGCTGACTCCGTTCGCGCAAGGCGCGTACGTATCTTGGACTATGTATCCAAACGTTCGCGTCAGCCTCGATGGTCGATATGAAGTCGCCTATGAAGATCAAGTCATGTTGGATCATGAATCATTGTTTAAAGGAAAACCCGACTGGCCAAAGCTGCTCGAAAAGTATCCTTGCGATGCGGTGCTCGTCGATCAAAACTCTGACTTACGTCCTTTTCTCGAGGTATTCCGCAAGGAGAATTCAGAGTTACCGATCCCGACAAAGCAACGCTGGCGCTTTGTCTACGAAGACGATGCGTTTGTTGTCCTGACAAAAAACGTAATGGAAACGCTAACTTACGTCGATCGCAGGTTAGAACCTTTGACCGATGGCGTTCAGAGCGCGTTTTCCAGAAAGTACTCTTATCGCACTCGCCTTGGAAAAGAAACCGCTAGAATGCGATTGTTGTCTAGCTCGGTTGCAACAGCTCAGTAGATTCGAATCGAGTCCGTGGAAGCCATCCAAGCCGCTGCATCGACGGTGATACATGCTCTGGTCGAACTATCATCGCCAGCATCAAGCGCGATGCGCAAGCGGTCGCTGCCACTGAGAATGTCGATGGGTGGCATTTCGAATTCGTATTCATAGGGCGGTGGCAGCCAAGCAAATTCGCTTGGGTAGAGACGCTTTACGACGCGCAGGATTTCGACAGTCGTCGCGTAGGAATTGAACTTTCCAACATCGATTGGATGAATGAACACGCCGCTGCAACTTTGACCGACCCACTTGTCGAAGGTCGGAACAAAACGCAATGGACGAAAGTAAACGCCCGAACTTTCGCCGTGCTCACGCTGAGCGGCATTCAGCTCGATCGCAAGCCGTTCACTGTCGATAAAGGGGGCACCGACAACTTCGAAAGGTGTGGTCGTACCTCGACCTTCAGACAAATTCGTACCCTCAAGCAACACTTGGCCCGGGTAAACGAGAGCTGTGCTGTAGCGTGGCATATTGGGTGAGGGCGGACACCAAGGCGCCGTCGTCTGCGGTAGATGAAGTGATCGCTGCCAACCTGAAAGCGGAACAATTTCCAGTTCAGCATGGATATCTAAACTTGAATTGCAGAACTGCGCTAATTCGGCGAGCGTCAGTCCATGTCGCATCGGAATATCGGCCAAGCCAACGAAGCTGCGAAAGTTGCTTTCAAGTACTGGCCCTTCAACGCTGTCACCACCGATCGGATTGGGGCGATCGAGTAGAATCACGGGTATCCCTTGCGACTTGCAAGCCCGCAAGCAGTTCACAACCGTCCAAATAAATGTGTAGACACGAGTTCCAACGTCTTGAAGGTCAATGACGAGAACGTCGATTCCCCGAAGCATGTCGCGAGTGGGTTCACGGGAGTCCGCATACAAACTATAGATCGGCAACCCCAATCGAGGATAAACCGCATGTTGCGACTCGATCATGTTCGCCTGTTGTTCGCACCACAATCCGTGCTGAGGTGAGAACAACGAGACGAGTTGATCCGAAAAACGCTCGTCGAGCACGTCGCAGGCGTACCGATAGTCACTAGTCACCGAGGCTTGATTCATCAACAGGCCGAATTTAGCGCCGTTGTCTAGCACTTTCGGTGGCGACTTCAAGCATCTTTCAAGACCGACTTCGACAGGCGATGGATTCAACAAACTCATTTTGCATCAGCCATTGCAGTCAACTGCAAAACGGCTCGCTGCTGTTCCTTCTGCAGAAACTCGCGGCCCGATTTTACGTTGACATGATCCCACGGTAACTTTGACATTACCTCATAGGGTTCGTGCAATTGCTTTTCGACATCGATGTTTGCATCTGCGAGTGCTTTCCACCAGCGGCCTGCGTCCATCATCTCGTCCCATCCATCCATCCGAGCACCGCGCTGCCATGCAAGTTCAACTGCGTCGCCCGTCCGCCGATCACCGCGGCTTAAGACACCTTCCAGCAAACTCGTTTCGACGTTGTGACACTTGATATTCACCGAACGAATTGTCCGTTTTTGCCACAAGTATTTGTGAGCCCATTGGAAGTACTCGCGTCGCTGCATTCCGTTCCACTGATAGGCGGTGTGAGATTTCGGCACAAAGTTCGATACGCTCGCCGTCACTTTCGGAAACCGCCCCTTCACTTCGCGGCCAATTTTTGCAATTGTTTCAGCCATCTCGACGATACCTTCGAGGTCGACAGGGCGTTCGCCGGGCAAGCCACAAAGGAAGTATAGCTTCACGGTTTCATAGTTGTTCTTGAATGCAACGCGGCAGCCTTCGTACAAATCGTCATTCTTGATCTTCTTGCGAATCTGTTCGCGCATGTCGTCTCGAGCCACTTCGGGAGCGAGCGTCAAACCACCGCTTCGACCGTTACCGACAAGATCTGCCAGTGTTCGCAATTGCTCGTTGACCCGCAGGCTTGGAACTGAAATGTTCACTCCCATCGGATTGAAAGTCTCTTTTAATTTTGTAACGAGTTCTGCGAAGTGTGGATAGTCGCTGCTTGATAGCGAGAGAATGCTGATCTCATTAAAGCCAGTGGTGCGATAGCTTTCCAAAGCAGCGTTGATAATTGTTTCGACAGAGCGAATGCGCAGTGGGCGTTTGATGACGGTGCTTTGACAGAAGCGACACTGCCAAGGACAGCCCCGCATGATCTCGATCGCGATCCGATCGTGAACGCATTCAACAAATGGAACCACCGGCGACGTCGGCAGTGGAATGCTATCAAGATCGCGAATAACACACGGTTCAATTGTCTCTGGCACATCGCCGCGTGAGCGATTCAAAGAAACAATCCGTCCGTCGCGGTACTCGGGAACGTAAAAGCGAGGAACATAAGCGTACGGTAGGCGGACCGCAAGTTCTGCTAGGGCTTGTTCACGCTGCATGCGGCCCGCGTCGCCGGATAACCAGCCACCATTCTCTCGAGCTGCGTTACGAAGGCTAAGCCAAAGGTCACAGATCTCAGGCAACGAGGGCTCGCCATCGCCTGTTACAAAGCAGTCAATAAACTCCGCCATCGGCTCTGGGTTTTGCGCACATGGTCCACCCGCCAAAATTAACGGATCAGCCATTGTTCTTTGGCTTGCACGGATCGGTACTCCGCCAAGGTCGAGCATCGTTAGCACGTTGGGGGAAGATATTTCGTACTGCAATGAAAACCCAACGACATCAAAGTCTCTGAGGGGTGTAAAAGTCTCGAGGCTGTAAAGCGGAATGTCATACTTGCGGAGTTGCTCCTCCATGTCTGGCCAAGGCGTAAAGCAACGTTCGGCCGCCCAGTCGGATCGACGATTCATCAACGAGTAGAGCACTTGCAACCCATGATGACTCATGCCGATCGTGTATGCATCAGGAAAGCACAAGCAGAGCTTGCCAGCGACTTCGTCATGGCGTTTGACAACGATATTTCGTTCGCCACCAATGTACTGCGCTGGCATACGAACTTTTGAAAGCACGTGGCGGACGAGACGTTCTTTAAGTTGAGCGTTGATCATCAGTAAGCTTTGGTTAAATTTCGGGACTACTTGGCTTAACTTTAGCAGATACGGCAATCTGGTCTATCGTACTCGTTCTCAATGAGGAAGCGAAACGAAAAAACGCAGCGTATTTACGCTGCGTTGAAATCGGTTTCTCTGAATTTGGCGGCTCAAGCCATTAAGCCGAGCCCAACAGGCGAGCCAAACAAGATGGGCCGAACAAGATGGGCCAAACAAGATGGGCCCAACAAGGCGGCAGGTTAGTAGAGAATCTCTACGCCGACACTACCACCGTGCAGGAACACGTCGCTGTCAGTCGTAACGTTGGTACCGCTTGCCAAGTTCACTGTTGAAATACCTTGACCAGGCACTGTCGCAAATTGTGGTAAGTAGACGAATTCGTAACCGGCTGTTAACCGTACACTTGGCACAATCTGGTAATTGGCAAAAGCGCCCATTTCAACGATCCCAGCTACGTCTACGCTTTTGTCTGAGGAGCTGATGAGGATTGTACCCGCATTGTCCATGAACGTATTGGAATTATTGAAGTTGGCCAGCACGCCTGCCTTGCCTTTGAAGCCGTAGTTGGCTCGCAAGCTTGCGGGACGTATCAACTTCGCTCCAACTTGCGGACCAAAGGCGTTGTTATTGGTAGCGGACTGAAACAATCCAGAACCTACATTGTTACGGAATGAGGAGAGCGCGTAGTCTTCTTCGTAATTTACATACCGTAAGCCGACCAGTGTTTGCAGTACATCCCAAGTCCACCAAGTGCGGTTGACTTCGTAGCTGTTGAACTTAGCTTGATAGGTTTGTATATGTCGGTTAGCGCTATTAAAGGCGTTGATATCGTTGAGGGTGTAATCAACTGACGGAACGAAATTGCTTTTCAGAACTCCGGTAGAGGAAGACACATCTGAAGAACGCTGCCATTTAAACGGCCCAGTGTAGACAGCCTCAACACCGTTATGACAATCGAATAGACGGCCTGCGGTGATGCGTCCACCATATCGACCAAGTTCGTAATCAAACTTGTCCATTCGGTTGAATCGCGACATGGTGAAATTGTCATCACCTTCGCGCCGCAACCAAAGTGCTTCGTAGCCAACGTACCATGAAACGTCGCAGCCCGGCGTGTAGCAAGGAACTCCGCTTGAGACCGGCGCGTCCGAAGCGATGCTGCCATCATAATATCCGCCGCCATTGACGACCGATTGCATCGAAGCCAGCTTGGAGGGAACAGCCTGAGTCGTTGGTCGACCCAATCCAGTTACTAGTCCTTCAGGCTCTTCCACTGGACCGCCACTAACCAAGCCATAGCTTTGTTCCGCCGAATTCCCGAAGGCGGTTGAAGAAGGCGCTGTGTCATAGAGCGACTGTGCGGTTGCAAACTCGAGGCTGGTTGCTGAGAGCGATGTCGCCAGCATGGCAGCTAAACAAGTTCGGCGGCCAACTGCGGCCATAGCCGACAAACCGCTCTTAGTAGTTGTTAGGATATTACGCATGGTAATCCTCAAATTGGCATTCTTGCTAGTAAAGCCACCCTGTCAGCGTTCGCCAACAAAGCTGTGCGAACAAACGAACCCGATATATTGTTGCTGCGCGTTTGCAGCCTTTTTGCCGTCCTACTCGGTAGGAACGGTGTTGCACAAAATCTATTTGTATGTCGCCAGACGATCGACAACCGGTTGCAGCGAAGTTCTTCGAATCAAGCCGATAATCTTTTTGGCTTCGGCTTCTGAACCTGCATAGCCTTGTACGGTCAATCCTTCCGCCTCAGCAATCACTTCGATGCGACTGGTCGGATACATGCGGTGCACGCTCTTGCCGATTTCAGCCGCCAGTGACTTCATGTCAGCTTGCCGATTTTCAGCACCTGCTATGACCACTTCACGTATTTCGATGTTGCGCTCGCCCGCGGCGTTGGTAGTAAACAGTGCAACGCGAGTTTGGCCTGCCTTGAGTCCTACAAACGAGAGGCTGCGTTCGCCACTCTTCAGAACCTGGCACAGCTCAGGATGTTCAACCGACAAGCCGCTAATGGGCTGAAAGGTTTCAACGTTGGCAGCTTCATGTAACCCAACCTCTAATCGATCGCCGAGGGTCGGTGGACGATCTGTGCTATTTTCAGTGAGTGATTTTTGGCCGCCGAGATTGGGTGCATCAAATGACGGCTTCTTCTGAATCGATGCAGCGGTCAACGAGACCGAAGCGGCTACAGGCGCTGGTGTAACTGCTGGAGTAACTGCTGGAGTAACTGGTTCCGCCGAGGATACAATCGGTCGCGCAACTTGAACTGGCTCCCCCTCAATCCGCACGTTCATGATAGTTGGACTAGGCTTCCGAATTTTGACTTCTTCGGGAGCTTGCTCACCTGCGTCACTCATGGAAAAGCTATTTGACGAGGACTCGCTTGGTTCGGAATCACTGAACGTTGCCTTGCTGCTACCAGTTCCGCCGATATGCAACTGCATCGCTGGCGGGCGTTTTACCAGTTCGGGCAAGCGCTGTTGAACTTCTTGAACCAGCGATTTAGGGATCTCGATATCCGTCAGCGTCTCAGATGACAATTCATCGAGAGAAACTTCTAAGGATTTTTCGGTGGGTTCATCCAATTCCAAGGAATCCTGGCCTGTTAAAAATGCAGGTACGTTAACTTCCGACAACGACTCGGTCGCTGAAGCTTGAACGGTACCGTCGCTATGCTGGTCCGTATGCACACCCGAAGCCCTGCCGCTTGTTGAACGGAATATTGTTGGTGCGTGGGAGTTCGATGGTGCATGCTCAGGAACGCTCTGAGTGGTGAGTAGGATTGGCTCCGTGGATGGAAAGGCTGGAATAGCTAATGCTGGGACCGACTGGGCAACAATAGCAGCTGGGCTGTATTTCTTTAGTCCCAAGAGCACTGCAACTCGCTTTGCAGTCGTTCTTTGAGCCGATGTCGGTTCAGAAAATGCAAAGGGATAGGAAGGAATTTGCGAGTCTGCCAATGACGACTCGCTTGATTCTTCAGGGAAAGCTGGCAGCACCAAATCGCTTTGCGCTGAGGCTGTACCAACTAAGCTTGCTACAATTCCAGCTGCAATAGCCGAACGAAGCAACAGCCTGACGCTTGATCGCTTCGTTGCGAGGTTTGCGTTCTTAGTTTGTTGTTGCTTTGTCATACCCGTCCTCCGCCACCAATTGTGCACAAAGTTAGAACTCAGTTTGCCTGAGAACGAACTACTTAAATTGCGTTACTGTGGGGGTATCGGGATTCTCGGATGTAAAAGTTGAACGATTCTAGGGGTAGAGTCAGTCGTAACGAGAGATATGGCTATTTCAGGGGTTTGTAGGTCGATGGGTACCGGGTGTATTTGCTATTTAAACAGCCCTAGACAACAAAGGCTATCATTGCAATTTGCAGTGGAGCTTATCATTGAGTGTTTGGAGGTAACGCGTTGCAAATCGTGGCTGTGGTGCAAAACCTATGGATTCGCCGCACCTCACACCGCCATCGCCCTAATAGGCTCGCATGGACACCTAGAGCTAGCGGTAAATTATGTTTCGGCTGCGTTAGATTTGCAGTTGCAAGTTGGCGACGCGGTTGCCGTCTATTGTTAAATTATTCAGCGACGGATTGCCACCCTCCACATCGCATTTCGGGAATTGCTACAATCTGCCGGATGTTTGCTAGCTCATGAAGAGCTTGGCAGTCCAGTTCCGCGAAGGATGTCGTTGAACGAACATTTGCAAAAGCAATTCTCAAGTGGCAGCAAAACTCACGGGAAAAGTTGTCGAAATTGATGCTATGGGAAATCTCGTAACAGACGTTTCAACAGAAAAATTGTCAGGTGCGCCCCACGACTCCTCCTTGAGGATCGTAGTCGATGAGCATGAGACCTTCGGCCTTTTTCCCCTAGAGCATAAGCAGCCTGCAATGACCTTGGTTGCAATTGCTGACAAAGTTGGCTCGATGAAAATCATACTTGTAGAAGATAGCGCTTCCGCAATGCTCGGAATTCGAGTCGGTGCGCCCGTCGAAGTTCACTGGTAGCTTTATTAGAATCTAATGAACTTGATGGATTCCTCGCAACAGCTGTCGGAGCTGGGACTTGAGAAACGTATAGAGTGGGATCGTAACCACTACTGGCATGCGTTCACTCAAATGGCTGAGTATGAACCGCTGGTGGTTGATCGTGCTGAAGGAGTCTGGCTGTACGATACAACTGGACGAGCGCTGTTAGACGGCGTGAGCAGTATGTGGTGCAATGTGCATGGACATCGTCACCCAGCCATTGATCAGGCGATCATTGACCAGCTTGGGCGCGTCGCGCAGGTGACCTCGCTTGGCATGAGCAATTCGACCACGATCGATTTAGTGAAACGCCTGGTCGAAGTCACCCCTGACGGTCTTGAATGTGTTTTCTTTAGCAGCGATGGTGCGTGTGCAGTTGAAGTTGCATTGAAAATGGCGTTCCAGTATTGGCGTCAAATCGCTTCGCCTCAGCCGCAACGCAGTCTCTTTTTGGCCCTGGGCGAAGCGTACCATGGTGACACGTTGGGCAGTGTCAGTGTGGGCGGCGTTTCACGATTTCATGCCATGTTTGATCCACTGCTATTTGATGTAGTCCGAGGTCCCTGCCCTGACAGCTATCGCTTGCCCGCTCATATCAAGCCCGAACAGGCGACCGATTTTTATCTAAGCGAATACAAGCGTTTAATCGAAACATTTCAAGACCGATTGGCCGCAGTGGTAGTTGAGCCGCTGGTGCAAGGCGCAGCGGGCATAGTAATGCACCCTCCCGGATTTTTACGCGGTATGCGCGATTTGACTCGCAAGTACGGAATCTTATTAATTGCTGATGAAATCGCGACAGGCATGGGACGAACGGGACGAATGTGGGCCTGCGACTGGGAGGATGTTCAACCTGATTTTCTTTGTACGGGTAAAGGATTGACTGGTGGCTATTTGCCGATGGCCGCAACGATTACGACCCGTGCTGTTTGGGATGCCTTCCTCGGCAAGTATGACGAATCGAAATCCTTTTTCCACGGACATACTTTCGGCGGAAATCCCCTGGCTGCTGCGGCCGCGCTAGCCACGCTGGAATTGTTCGATACGGAAAAAACGTTGTTGAATGTAGAGCGTCAAGCAGCTCATTTGGCGGCTTGCTTGAAACCCCTTGAAACGCACCCGCAGGTTGGCAGCATTCGCTGCAAAGGTCTAATGGCCGCAGTCGAATTGGTCGCCAATCGCGAATCTAAAACGCCGTTTCCGTGGACCGAGCGACGTGGCTGGCGGGTCTGCCAAGCAGCACTCAACCGCGACGTCTGGCTAAGGCCCCTTGGAAACGTCATCGTCATCATGCCTCCGCTATGTTCCCATGAAGAACATATTGAGCAATTGGCTGCCGCAGTGATCCATGGCGTTCAAGCTGCAACGATCGACTAAGCGGTATGGGCAATGCTGTAAAGCATTTTTCTTACGAAGGTAGCTGGTTTCGTGAGATACCGGATGCAATAGAAAGGTCACCGGCGCGACCATTTCTCACGAAGCCAGCTACATATGCTCGCCAAAATGCTTAACAGCCTTGCGGTATGGGGTTACTTCAATGCCGCGATCGCCTTACGCATGTTCTCCATGCTCTCGCGTAGAATCGTTTCTATCCCTGGAGAGTAGTCGAACACTTCAACACTGACCCAGCCGTCATACCGGACATCGCGGAGCGCTTCGAAAATTGGCACGAAATCGACGTCGCCCATCCCGGGTCCCAGTCGGTTCGGATCATTCGCATGAAAATGCACCATGTGGTTTGCGTGATTGCGAATGACCTGTGGGATTGGGATCTCCTCGGTGCTCATCGCCTTGACGTCCAAGTGCAAGCGAATCCACGGTGAACCGATTTGCTCGATAACTTCAACTGTTTGCGCAGCATGATTCCAGAAATTTCCTTCAACAGGGCCGAGTGGTTCGAGGGCTAGCGTAACTTGGTTTGCCTCCAGTTGCGGAAGAACTTTCTCAAGAACCTGTGCGGCGTTGCGAGCGGCTTCCGCGTGGGTCATTTCTGGCGGGAAATTCCTTTGAAGCGGTGATCCAAGTACCATTAGTCCTCCGCCCAGATCACGACATAACTGTGAGAGTTCGCATAAGTAGTCTGCCGTCCGCCCTCGAACCGCTGAATCGTTGATAGTGAGGTGATAGCCTTCTGTTTTGGCTAACAACCAATGCAATCCCACCACTTCAACGCCACTTTGCGTAATCTGCTTTGCAATCTCAGCACGGCGTACCGAGGATATTTGGTCGGCGCTGGAGGCTATCGTAAATGGCGCGATTTCCCAGCCGGTGTAACCACATTCGAGCGTCAAATCGAGGGCTCTATCCCATGGCCAGTCTTGAAAGAGTTCATTACAAATGGCGAATCGCATCTTCGGTATCCGTCTTTTACTGGACATTGCTTTGCTGCATAGAATCTTAGGTCTACGAGCATAACCGCCACACTTGCGCACGAAAAGCTGCGACACAAGAAAGCTGCGAATGATAGAACAGAATTCTGAAGAAGTCTTTGAAAGAACTGACAACGCGTTGCCCTTCGTCTTGCAACAGAGCATCTGTTCGCGCTGCGTCCAAAAGCAGGTCGTTCGAAGCGGCAAAGGCTCTGTTTTTTTATTATGCCAAGTTGGGCTCACAAATCCGAACTGGCCCAAGTATCCTCCTCAGCCACTCCACCGATGCCCTAAATTCTGTGCCGAGCAATCCCGCACATGAATTCAAGTCGGGTCATCGAATAACAGCGAATTCTTGACTGTTAATCAGCGCCCAAAGAATGTCTTCCATCGCGCCGCGCGGATTGGCGCTTTCCTTGAGATAATCCAGCATACAATTCAGCTCGTTGGGTGTCGGTGGTCGCGTTAGCGTCGCCATGTATAGTTCATCGATGGCTTGAGGTAACAAATCTTTTGCATTCAGCATAGCACCGATGCAATTGCGCGATTCGGCCAGCTTGCTACGCATGTCGGCTCCATTGATGAGCATCAATGACTGGCCAAGTGAAACCGCGTTCGAGCGTTCACACTCGCAGACGAGTAGTCGGTTCGGTTTACCAAAAGTTGCCAGAAAGCCACTTCCGGGCGGAACTTCAGCCCGCACGACGGCACGTTGCAACGAGGTAGGCGCCAGTGCCTTATCCTCGACTTTGCTGATCACTTGCGTCACGTCGCTGAGCGCATCCATGAGGACTTCAGCCGACATTCTGCGCATTGGATATCCAGCAAAATTCGCTTCCGCGTCGAGTCCCTGGACATGAACGTCGTCCACGGCAGCGCGAGCAAACGTGCGGCTTGTAAGTATCAATTTTGAGAGAGAGCGAACCGAATAGTTGCTTCGAATCAATTCATCTGTCAGATACTCGAGCAGTTCGGGATTGCTAGCCGGATTGGAATCGCGAAAATCGTCAGGCGGGTCCACGATTCCACGACCCATTAAGTGATACCAAACTCGATTAGCCATATTGCGTGCAAACAAACGATTGTCTTGAGTCAACCATTGTGCGAGAGCTTCTACAGGCGTTACTCCTGGCGACATCGTTGCAACGGTCTTCCCATCATCATCCACGCCGTATGTAGCGGTCAACGGTTTGGGGGGTACGTTCGCAGCACGTCCTGGATGCATGATCGTAGGCGATTTTTCAGCAAGCGAAATGACTTCGTCCCCTGAGATCACATGCTTGTCAAATTTGTCTTTCGGTGCATTGTCAACTTGTTTCCGTTCGATTGTCGTAAAGTAGGCTGCGAGACCGTAGTAGTCATCCTGTCGCCAGCGATCGAAGGGATGATTGTGGCAACGCGCGCATTGCAATCGAACGCCAAGGAAAACCTGGCCGATCGATTCGGCGGCAGTTTCAGGATCGCGATGCGTTCGATGAAAACTAGCTGGCGGATGCTCATAAGTACTGCCAATGGTTGTCAGCATTTCAGCCACGAAGTCATTTAGCGGTCTATCGGCCGAAATTTGTTCCATCATCCAGGTGTGCCAACCGCGGGCTCCCTCGGAACTCATCACCTTTTGCTCGTTCCGCAGCAAATCGCTCCAGCGCATCGCCCACAAAGCCGAATAGCCGGGTTGATTGAGCAACACTTCGGTCAGACGCTCGCGTTTGTCAGCATCTGGGGATGAAAGAAACTCACGGGCTTCAGCGGCGGTGGGCAAGCGACCGACAATAACCAAATAAAGTCGACGCAAAAACACGTTGTCTAATGCGACTTCAGTTGGTTGCAATCGCACCCTTTGAAGTTGATTTTCTACAATTTCGTCTAATCGCTTTGGTGCAATGACTTGTTCCGATGCACTTGCTGCCGCATTCGAATGTTCGCCTTCGGTACTAAGTTTTTCGGGGAGAAAGGTCAGTCGAGTAGCCGCGCGTCCGCTGAGGTAGGAAACTGAAACCGAAACGTCAAGCGGTTTGTCGGCGGTGACAAGTCCGTCGGTGGTCACTGAGACGTCTGTGGCGAGGCTAGGTTCATAACGAGCCCAACGTGTGACATCGCGGGTAGAGCCGTCGGCAAAAGTGGCGGTCACCACGACTTGCTGCGATCGACTTTGCGGCGCGAGCATCGCTTGCTGCGGATACACATTCAACTTTGTAAGCGTTTCAGCAGGTTTAGGAATCAATTTTGAAGAAGGCGCAAAAGTCTCAGAATTCCACCGGCAGCCTTCGTCAATCCAGCGTTTCAGCAATTCGTATTCAGTTGATCCGACTTCGATGCGGGTACCGCCTTGATGAGCCAACTGGCCGCTTGGTTTCGTCAGCATCAAGCTCAGCTCGGCAGCAAATGTGTCGACGCGTCGCCCCGAATTCCCGCGGACGATCGATACATAATCCTGTTCCGCGTCGTCACCGCGCAAGCTTAAACGAAAACCTCCTTTGCCGTGCAAATTCCCATGACAGGTGCCGAGATTGCAGCCGGCTTTTCCGAGGATTGCAGAAATTTCACGCGGAAAGACGGGGCTCGAATCAGAACTTTCAAGCACAGTGGCTTCGACCAAAACTCGGCGTCCATCAAGTTGCATATCGGCTTCGATAAGGGCAGCGTTGGTGGGCCCGCTGGGATTTCGGACGAGAGTTCCGTTCGCGTTGATTACTATTGCTGGATGCGTCTGGAGCATCAGGGCAGAGGCAACGTCACACGTCCGATCGACGGAGGATCCATCAGGAGCGGTTTCGATGGCGATGAAACGGGCTGGATATTGCTCACTAACAACGATCTTGCTCGGATAGATCTCAATGCGGTTTGCCGCGGGCTTGGTGGGTTCCGCCGCAAGTGAAGAACTTGCAAGCAAAACGAGGGCTAACAGTAATAAGCGTACTAAGGCAAGGCGGGATGGGTACAAGGCAAGCTCCAGCGGCGGGCAGGCGGGTAAAGGCAAGCAGGTACGGGCGGGACGCGGCTCTTTAAACTATCATATACGAAATCCGCCCTGCACGAAAACGCCGGCGTTCGAAACTTCGAATCATTTAGCCCCTTCCCGATACAAAACCATGCTTGTTCGAATTCGCTGTGCCTGCTTTACCCTGATCTGCTCGATGGCGTGGCTTATCCCGGCCGCCTGTGGGCAAGAGGCCAATCAATCGACCAAGCTCTTTCGTGAACAAGTTGCGCCGATTCTTGCATCCCGCTGTTTGACTTGTCACGGTGAAAAGCAGGAAGGAGGCTATTCCGTCGCTACACCAGCGGCGTTGTTTGTCGCGGGCGATTCTGAAGCGGAACCAGTGGTTGAAAATGATTTGAATAAAAGCGAACTGTGGAGACGCGTAGTCACAGAAGATGTATCCGAGCGAATGCCGCCCGATGCTGCTCCGTTGACGAGGGACCAATTGGCTGCAATTCGTGCCTGGCTTGAAGCCGGTGGGAAGGTTGAACCGTCTGATCTACAGCGGAGCATATCATCCATTGGCTTGGCGCGAGTCGTTGCAGCACCGGAGCACTATCCTCGTCCGATGGCGGTTAACACATTGGCGTTGACAAGCACTCGCACTTCAATCAATGACCAAACAATTTGGGTTGGCGGTTACGCTGAATTGACTCAGTGGCGTGTGGCAACTGGCGAACTGCTCACTCGCATTGCAGTAGCTGGTCCGCATGTCTCGGCTTTCGCACTCGTTCCCGATGGAAAATCAGTGGTGGTGTCAAGCGGATCGCCTGGACAACGTGGCGTGGTTGAGCACATCCCATTACCTGAGTTCAACGGCTCTCGCGCAGCACTCGATGCGACGTTCGACGTTGCTGCGGATTTAGCTGTTACCACGGATGGGCAACGTGTTGCGATCGGTGGCCAGGACGGCAGTTTGCAGATCATAGAATTGCTAGCCGACAATCGTTTTGGGCGGATTGAAAGGATGACACCTCACGCAGATGCCATACTTGCTGTGGCTTGGAACGTGGACGGCAAGCACTTGCTTACTGCGTCGCGCGATCGCACAGCAAAGCTATTTGGCGGCGCTCCAATGGAATTGATTGCGAGCTACGATCGACATGAACGAGCTGTCGGTGGTGTTGGTTTTTTGGGTAGGCGAACGCTATCGTTGGATGAAACGGGGCGTCTGAGGATGATGCCCGGGGACGATAGCGACGGTGTGGTTGCGGAACAGTCTGGTCTGCCTCGCGTACTTCAGCGCTTCGTAACAGTAGGCGATAAGATTTTCGTCGCTGATCGTAATCGATTGCGTGAGTTTGGAATCGAAACGAAAACCATCGAGGATGGTAAAGACGACGAGGGCAAACCGAAGACGAAGAAAGTCACAAAACTTCGTGAAGGCACAATGCTGGCAGTGGATTCACAAGATTGGATCACATCCATAGCCATAACTGATGCCACTGCGAGTGTTGGAACTCAGCAGGGCAAGGTTACTGTATGGGATCGCAGCACAAATCAGCTGCTCGGCGAGTTTCTCGCGAAACCTTGAATCGCAATGCAGTGAAGCATTTAAGCGATCAAATGTTGCTGGTTTCGTGAGAAACCGGCGCGCAGTAGTGACCTTTCTAATGCATCCGGTTTCTTACGAAACCAGCTACCTTGCCCGAGAAGGACAGGACTGGAGTCCCATCCTACGTTACCCCCGAAAGTCAACCTGTGACAAAGCACTAACTAAAAATCACCTTACTTGATCGGTGAGTAGTCTGTTGCTTTCATGAAAACTGACTTCACTCCCATGGGAGCCGTCAGTGAACCGCCGGCCTTTTCTTCAGAAGCTTTACGAGCCGTTACCCAGTCGGGATCTTTACCAAAAGCTGCAAAGTTTTCCTTCGCAGCTTCCTGACTCTTATGAGCGATGATATAGGTAAGGTTGTTGTCAGCATCTTTCTGGTCATCCATCAGTGTCCAGTAAGCAATGTTGGTCATGCCATGCTTTTCGAAGAGCTTGACCGTATGGTCGCGGAACCGGGACTGAAGAGCTTTGAGGTTTCCGGGTGAAGCGGTGTAGGTTCGCATTTCGAAGACGCGATCCCCCTTAGCGTCCGCTTTTATCGCAGGCGAATAATCAGTGGCCTTGAAAAACTTTTGCTCGACCTTTGATACCAGTCGCCCGTCCACTTCACTGGCCTTTTGCGCTTTCTGCCAATCTGGGTCGGCCATGAAAGCTTTCCACGACGCGTCGCGAGCTTCGCGGCTAGGATAGGCCAAAAAATAGATCAACTGCCTGTCAGGGTTATCGATTGGAACCCAATAGCCAATGTTCTGGATGCCATGCTTTTCAAACAGCTTTACGGTGTGGTCACGGAAGCGTGAATGAAGTGCATCGAGCTTTCCCTCGGCGGCATAGTAAACACGCATTTCATACACTCGCGTATCCGGCTCAGCGGCCTTCGTAAGTGCAGTGAGGCTGACCGTGCAGAGTGCCATCACAAATAAGGATGCAAGTCGAACCATAGTAGCAGGATCTTTCAAAGTGGAGGGTTGGTGGGCGCAAAAGCATGATTGGCGAGTATCTATTGTCCGTTGCAAGAATGCAATCGGTGGAGAAAGCCGCAATGCGGCTCTTTGCAAGCAATGCCAGCCCCTCCGCAGCAGTTTTAGACCGCCCGTGGTGGCGATATTGCGTCAAGTTTGATGTAGTATATAGTTTAGGAAGTGCGCAAAATATAAATCAATTCGGAGGGATTCGAAGTGATATCGAGATTCAAAACCGCTATTCTAAGTTTTGCTTTGATCATTCTGCTTTCAGCCGAATTGCTGCGAGCTGACTTGTTACTTGCCGTCGACTTTGACATCAACCAAGCTGGGATACAAAGCAACGCTGTCGTTGACACTAACAATAAGACGACAGCTTGGATTGTCCTCTATTTGACAGGCGATACGGACCTCTACGGTTACCAGTTTTCTGTTCGTTTCAACGCCGATAGACTTTCGCTCGACAGTAAAGACGACAACCCACCTACCAATGTGAATGGAAAGCAGTTCGTTGAATCATTCACTAATGAACACTCGGTGTCGGGGTCAGGTGGCGGTTTTGCGAACTACATCGAGATCAACCGCTTTGATGGAAAAATCCTCGACCCAAGTAATACACTTGTAATTACTGCAGCAGACACTTCGGGCGGGTTAGTGCTAGGGGTTTTGAATTTCACCCTACGCGGCGTCGGGGATGATTTGCTGATCATGCCTGGGTTGTTTGAGCCCAAAACTGGCATCGATGCGGCACCCTTTGACGCTTTTCTGGGAGAAATCTCCAATGTGTCGTTTCAAGGTGGAACAATTACCGCCGTTCCTGAACCGTCATCATTGCTGTTCGTGTCAGCGGCCGCGGGCTTAATTTGGACAATGAAGCGGCGTTTTTCGGTAACCAGGAAGTTGCCTAAAAGTGCTGGTCAAGTTGCTTAGGAAGCTGAACTCAGCCCCGAACAAAATAGTGCTTTGTCCAGATTAGACTTTGGGGTTAATGAGGGTGACAACAACAGGATAGAAGCCGACAACATGGAACGGGAGAACGAGGTGGTTGTCGTGCAAGATAAAAAGTTTGTCCAACGTTAATCTGTCGACCGCAAATCGTTGGTCTTAGATTGTTAATAAGTTACGTCGAGTCAAGTACTTCGTTCACTCGCGGCTAGCTAGCGCCGACGGCTCACATCTACGACCCCAAAATCTAATGTGGACAAAGCACTAGCGTCATCTGATAGGAAAGTACGACTGCGCTGATTGCAGCAACTTTTCCGCTAAAAGTGAATTTTCTCAAGTTGCCGTGCCGATAGTAACTTCTAGTTGCTCCCGGCGACCGCGCCGTTTCGATGCTTGCCCCGCACTCGCAACGGCGCTTTGTTTTTCATACTTGAGAAAGTTCATAACATGCACTTGGCCAAACGTTGTATTTGCCTAAGCTTGATCGGTTTGCTAGCAAGTCAATCCGGTTGCATGCTGCTCAGTGCCCTTTTGCCCCGAAAACCTAGCAACGGTTTAGATGTGAGTTATCTAAAGGCGCAGGGCTACACCATTCCGCCGGGCGGTATGCCAGCTCCCGTGGCCCTCGATCCGAACGACGGTCCTCGTGTTATTTTGGAAATTCGCGGTGACAAGCGGCATTTGGAAACCATTCCGATGCCAGAAAAAGGAATGTTCATTGAAGAATTGGTTCAGCAAGCTAAACTGCATGAAACTTTCGGCCAGCTTGGCATTTCAATTATGCGGCCCAATGGGCAAGGCGCGCCGCCAGTCCGAATGGACTTGAAAACTGACGATGATGGAAAAGCTACCAATGTTGGCCAGAATTATGGGCTGCTCGCTGGCGACCATATCATCGTTCTCCCCGATGATCGCTCGCACTTGGAGCGCTTCATTGCCAAAACGACCAAGATGAACTAACAAGAAGTCTATGAGCAACATTCACGAAGATTTTCGAAGCCAAGCGCCGCTTGACCGCACCTCCCGGACCGATGACGAACGTATTCAGGGAGTCGTCCCGCTTCCTCCTCCAGAACATCTGATCCGTTTTTTTCCTATCGACGGCACCCCTGCAGAACAACTGATCGCCGAAACTCGGGCCTCGATAAAGGATATCTTGCATGGTCGATCGGACAAACTATTAGTTGTGGTCGGGCCCTGTTCGATCCACGATCCATCAGCAGCGATTGAGTATGCGGAACGTTTGGCGGACGAACGCAAACGCCTTCAATCCGATCTCGTCATCGTTATGCGAGTTTACTTCGAGAAGCCGCGAACTACGGTGGGATGGAAGGGTCTAATTAATGATCCTTACCTCAACGAGAGCTTTCGCATAAACGAAGGTCTTCGAATTGCCCGTGATCTACTCGTACGTATCAATCAAGCCGGTGTCGCAGCAGGCTCTGAGTTTCTAGATACTATCTCCCCGCAATACATTGCTGACCTGATCAGCTGGGGAGCCATTGGAGCGAGAACGACCGAATCACAAATACATCGGGAGCTGGCCTCCGGGTTGTCGGCTCCGATTGGCTTCAAGAACGGAACAGATGGTAACGTTCGAATTGCCATCGACGCTATTCTCGCTTCGCAGTGTAGGCATCATTTCCTGTCAGTCCATAAGAATGGTCAAGTCGCGATTGTTGAGACTCGCGGTAACGACGATTGCCATCTCATTCTGCGCGGCGGTAAGGAGCCGAACTTTGATTCAGCCAGCGTTGAAGCCGCTTCCAAGTTACTAGCCACTGCGAGCGTATCGCCGCGATTGATGATTGATATCTCGCATGCCAACAGTCGCAAAGATTACAAGCGTCAGGTCGAAGTGGGAGTTGAAGTTAGCAAGCAGATTGCTGCAGGCGACGATCGCATTTTTGGCGTTATGATCGAATCGCATCTAAAGTCTGGCCGACAGGATTTAGTTCTTGGCCAGCCGCTCGTCTACGGACAGAGCATCACGGATGGCTGTCTTGGATGGGAAGAGACAGTTGTGCTTTTGGACCAGCTTGCCGACTCAGTTCGCAAAAGGCAAAGCCGGTCCTAGTTCGTGGCGGATGCTGCTAGCGTCTGCGACGTTCGTCGACGATGGTTGTGAGCCGACGGCGCTAGCCGCGGGTGAACGAAGCGGATGACTTAAACCAATGAAGGCCTATCCAATGCTCGGCAATATACATCAAGAGTGTTGGAACTAGATCAACTACTAGTCAAGAACGACAGCTACTCCGTTCACCCGCGGCTAGCTACGGGTCTCGAAGTAGGGCGGTTGAATTTGCGAGCTGCCTATTCAACGCCGTTGTTTGCTCGTTGGATTTGCGCTTAAATGGGGCTAGTTGTTGTGAGCCGACGGCGCTAGCCGCGGGTAAACGAAGCGGATGACTTAAACCAATGAAGGCCTATCCAATGCCCGGCAATATATATCAAGAGAATTGGAACTAGATCAACTACTAGTCAAGAACGACAGCTACTTCGTTCACCCGCGGCTAGCCACGCGTCTCGAAGTAGGGCGGTTGAATTTGCGAGCTGCCTATCCAATGCCGTTGTTTGCTCGTTGGATTTGCGCTTAAATGGGGCTGGTTGTTGTGACAGAATATCACTCCGAAACCCGCGGCTAGCGCCGACGGCTCACTGCGACAACACCCGAACCGATCTACCCCGAAATTAAAGTTGGATGAAGCAGTTGTGGCACTGTCGGCTCACTTAGGCTGCTCGTTTTGATTTTGATCCAACTTTCTTAGTCGCATACAACTGACTATTACCGCGTTTGCCCACCAGCGTTGCGGCTCCACATTGACGAAGGCAGTAAGCTACTTTTTGTGCGTGCCAACGAGGTTTTCCCATCGCTGACGCTAGTTCTGCAGTGTCGAAAGGTTGCGGTAATAGCTCAAGTGGCAGCAGCGCGAGAAGGTCACCGAGCTTGCTGAATTCAAACCGCGACTCGACGCTTACGAGCGTCTGCTCAAGTGTGCGGTAGCGTTTGCCTCGCCGTCGACTGGGGCGTTCGCGATCAACCCGCGTTTCTTCGGCTTCGATCAAGATGACTTCGAGAATTAACTTGGGATGAGGAAAGATCGCTCCAAAGTATACGAGGTCCAAAAAGATGTCCAGAACGTCGCCACGTTTGGGACTTAGTCGCCTACGCAGAACTTCGCCACCGGGAGCATCGAGCGTAACGAGGGTTTTGCGTGCGATGATCGGTTTAACGATACGAACGCGTTTCGTCTGTTCGCTAAGTAAGCAGCGTGTCTTTTCACGCAGCGCGCCTAACGATGCATGCTGGATCTCGATCAGTTCTCCCCGTTTTCCAATTGCATCGATTCGATATCCATGCACTGTGACTTCTGTCTTGCTCGACGAAGCTGCGTAGTTCAGTTTGAGTTGTCGATGCAGCGCGGTTTCCATACCAGCTAAACCTCGTAGGGTAGATATCAAGCTAGCCAGTGTAGCAGATATGCGGGAATGGTTTGAATGCCAACATCAACCCTAAAAGTTTCACAATCAAGCTAAGAAGTCTTATCTAGCCGCCCGCGTTCAAGCGCTTTCACTATCGCATCGACATCGTAAACACAGCCGCCCCACGTGCCACCGCCTATCTGCTGCAGTGCGGCCCAAAGACGTGTGTCGTCCGGCAATCGATGATCGGCTTTCAATTCTGGATGAACTGGGCGCAGTTTAAGTAAATCTGTTGCTTGCAGCGATGTAAGATTCTCGCCACTTACAGCCACCAAATTCACCGAGCCAATCA
Source organism: Planctomycetia bacterium (assembly GCA_031412515.1). Lineage (GTDB taxonomy): Bacteria > Planctomycetota > Planctomycetia > Pirellulales > Pirellulaceae > Aureliella. The sequence continues at coordinate 36,261 of JANODD010000332.1, forward strand.
GTTGATTGCGGTCAACGATGATCTCAATCGTGTCGCCATCTTGGACTTTACCCAGTGGACCTCCTGCAAGCGCTTCAGGCCCAACGTGCCCGATGCAAGCACCGGTGCTTACACCCGAGAACCTTGCGTCGGTAACGATGGCGACATGCTTGCCCCACTTGATGAATTTTAAAGCCGAGGTGAGCTGATAGGTCTCCTCCATGCCGGTTCCGAGTGGGCCGCAGCCGATGAGAACCAGCACGTCGCCAGCTTCGACTTTCCGATCGGATTGACCTTTAATCGCGCGAATCGCAGAACTCTCCGACGTAAAGACTTTGGCTGGACCGGTATGTCGATAGACTCCGTCCGGATCGACCACTGAGGGATCGATCGAGGTGGCTTTTATGACTGAGCCTTCGGGGCACAAGTTGCCGATCGGAAACACCACGGTGCTCGTCAAGCCGCGTTGCTTGGCGACTTTGGGCGGAATGATCACATCGTCAGGGTCGATGCCATCACGATCACGTAGCAATTGACGCATCGCCAAACGCCGTTCGCTCGATTTCCACTCGTCGAGGATCTCGTTCCAAGTTTTGCCGATGACCGTCATGCAAGAACAATCGACTGCACCGAGTTCCCGCAAGTGCAACATAATTTCAGGCACACCACCGGCCAAATACAATTGAACAGTCGGATGGTTCTTCGGCCCGTTGGGAAGTACATCGACAAAGCGGGCCACGCGTCGATTCACGTTGCTCCAATCTTCCACGGTCGGTCGCTTTAAACCCGCCGCGTGTGCGATGGCGGGAATATGGAGCAGCAAGTTGGTTGACCCGCCACATGCCGCATGAACTGCGATTGCGTTTGAGAGCGATTGCTGCGTGAGGATATCGCTCAGTTTGATTTTTCTGCGAGCCAACTCCATGAGCGACTCGGCTGAGTAGCGAGCCATGTCGAGCCAAACGGTCTGGCCGCTGGGCGCAAGGGCCGCATGAGGTACAGTAAGACCGAGGGCTTCAGCGACAACTTGACTGGTCGCGGCTGTTCCTAAAAACTGGCAACCGCCACCAGGACTTCCGCATGCACGGCAACCGGCTTCGGCGGCTTCCTCCAAAGTGATTTCACCATGAACGTAACGAGCTCCGATGGTTTGCACTTTAGCGGTATCTTCACCCGAAGTCGGCGGCAGAGTCACACCACCGGGCACGATGATTCCTGGCAAGTCACTGCAACCAGCGATTGCAATCATCGCTGCCGGCAGACCTTTATCGCAGGTTGCCACACACAACACACCTTGACGCGTCGGCAGGGATCGAATCAAACGACGCATCACGATTGCCGCGTCGTTGCGATAGGGCAGCGAATCAAACATCCCAGTGGTACCTTGCGAACGACCATCGCATGGATCGCTGACGTAGGCCGCATAAGGGATTCCACCGCCCGCAGTGATCGTCTCAGCTGCTGCGCGGACTTGCAAACCCACTTCCCAGTGTCCAGTATGGTAACCTAGGGCGATCGGTTGACCGTTCTCGGCTCGCATGCCGCCCATGGTGCTCAGCACCACGAATTGCGGACCCGCCATCAGGTTTGGATCCCAGCCCATCCCGGCGTTCTGCGTCAAACCAAACAGATCGCCGCTTGGCCAATTTCGCAACATCTCGTCCGTTAGTGGCAAACTACCCGTCGGCCCATCGCCGCGAGTCGCCACTTTTTCCGCATCTGCCGAATTAAAACCAAACCAATCGCCAAGTCGCCTACGCAAGACAAATTCCTTCCACGGTGTGAATTTCTTCAAAGCTGGTCGAATTTTCCCGCGTTTTTCGGTATTTGGAAAGCCCAGTTAAGACAATGGTGAGCTTATTCGGTCTCCCTCGAACACGAAGCGTTTGGAACATCGGCGATAAAACGGTGGCAGCGGGCAAACGTCTAACCGGTAGTCATCCGCGATGCGAGCACTCGTAGTATCTTCAGACTCGAGTGTGAAACGGCCTACCAATTCGCCCTCCTTGGTTTGTCGACATAACTCGACCAACCGGAGAAATGCGGCGACGTTTGCCCGCCATCTGAGTTGACCCCCGGCTTAACAAAATTCAGCGCCCGAGCGTGGTGCGCACATCGGGGTGGCGTTGCGAAAAGTGGGTTTTCGGTGTAAACCCATTCGTTTGAAAATGGATGGAACTGGTGGCGGCGAAGTGGCGGTTACGCATGGTTTCGCCGAACTTGGATAAAGAGTGCTATGTCGCGATATAACCCAGCTGAGATAGAACCCAAATGGCAAAACTTTTGGGCTGAGAAAAAGACATTTCGAACACCAGAGATGCCAACCGGCGAAAAACTGTATGTGCTGGATATGTTCCCTTATCCAAGCGGATCGGGTTTGCACGTGGGGCATCCGGAAGGCTACACGGCAACGGACATTGTTTGTCGATTCGCGCGGATGCAAGGCAAAACGGTGCTGCATCCGATGGGTTTTGATGCCTTCGGATTGCCAGCCGAAGAACACGCGATCAAGACCAACGTGCCGCCGCGAGTATCGACTGAAAATAATATCGCTGAGTTCACCCGCCAGTTGAAGATGCTCGGTTTCAGTTACGATTGGGACCGCGTGCTGGCGACGACGGACGTCGAATACTTTCGTTGGACACAGTGGATTTTCTTGCTGCTGTTCGATACTTGGTTCGATCCAGAAAGCCAAACAGGGCGGCCCATCGCGGAGTTGCCCATTCCCGCTGATGTCATGGCCAAGGGCGAAGTTGCCGTGGCAGCCTATCGCGACGAAAATCGATTGGCCTATCAAGACGATGCGCTGGTGAATTGGTGTCCAGCTCTTGGCACGGTGTTGTCAAACGAAGAAGTGATCGATGGCAAAAGCGAGCGCGGGTCGCACCCGGTACAACGCATACCGCTGCGCCAATGGATGCTGCGGATCACTTCGTACGCAGATCGTTTGATATCCGACCTTGACGGCCTGGACTGGTCGCCGGGCATCAAGAAATTGCAAAGCGAATGGATCGGACGCAGTACCGGTGCCGAAGTCGATTTTTATTTGGGAGATGCAAGCTGTTACGCCGCGTGGCAAGCTGCTCGAGTAAAGAGTGGCTTTCTGCGAGTGGCCGGCGCAGATGCGCTGCGGATTTATACAACTCGCCCAGATACGCTGTTCGGCGCGACGTACATGGTTATTTCTCCGGAGCATCCCCTTGTTCTGGCACTTACCACCGCTGAGCAAAAGGAGGCAGTGGAAAGATATCGCACCGCGGCGTCGTTTAAGAGCGACCGTGAACGAACCGAAGGGGATAAGAAGAAGACCGGCGTCTTCAGCGGTTCGTACGCGATCAACCCAGTGACGGAAAAGCCCGTTCCCATTTGGATCGCTGACTACGTTTTGGCGACTTATGGTACCGGCGCCATCATGGCGGTGCCAGCTCATGATGAGCGTGATTTCGAGTTCGCTCAGCAGTTCGATTTGCCCGTCGTTGCCGTAGTTAATCCAGCGGGTTCAACGGAAGTGGATCCTGAGGCGGTACTTGCAGGCAAACAGTGCTTTATTGGTCTAGGCAAAGCGATCAACTCGGGGGCCTACAATGGTATGGACACCGAAGAGGTGAAGGCACAGATCACTAAAAAACTATCGACAGCAGGAATCGGCCGCGAAGCCGTGAATTACAAGCTGCGAGATTGGTTGTTCAGTCGTCAACGTTTTTGGGGCGAGCCGTTCCCGATTCTGCACGAGCTGGACGCGGCTGGTAAACCAACTGGCGCAATTCGCGCAGTCGACGTGAAGGACCTGCCGGTCAACCTCCCTCACTTGGAAGATTACAAACCGCACGGCCGACCTGAACCACCGCTTGGAAAATCGCCGGACGAGTGGCTGTACGTGGAGCTCGATGGGAAACGCTACAGACGCGAGACGAACACGATGCCTCAGTGGGCGGGTTCGTGCTGGTATTACTTGCGATTTATCGATCCTCGCAATGATCTAGTCTTCTGTGATCCAGTGAAGGAAAAGGCGTGGATGCCGATCGATTTGTACGTGGGTGGCGCCGAGCACGCAGTGTTGCACCTGCTGTACTCTCGCTTCTGGCACAAAGTTCTATATGACCGGGGTTATGTATCGACGAAAGAGCCGTTTCACAAACTCGTTAATCAAGGAATGATCCTGGGTGAAGTCGAATACACCGGTTACAAATGCGGCGAGCGTTGGATCAACCCTGCCAAGGTGGTCAGTCAAGAAGACGGGTCGATGATCGAACATGGGACTGGCGAAGTTGCCTGCGCCGTCGCTGTGCCTAAAAACGAAGTAGTCAAGCGCGGCGATACATTTGTACTTGTCGCTGATGAATCGATTCGAATCGAAAGTCGGGCTCATAAGATGTCAAAGAGCCGCGGCAATGTGGTCAATCCAGATGAAGTTGTCAAAGAGTTCGGGGCGGATTCTCTGCGATTGTACGAGATGTTCATGGGACCACTAGAAGCGACTAAGCCCTGGAGCATGGATGGTGTGAGCGGCGTGAAGAATTTCCTCGATCGCGCATGGCGGATGATCGTGGATTTTCGTTCGGATGACGCAGTTCTGGTTGAGAACGTTCGCGATGTCGAGCCATCGGAAGAACAGAACAGAACGCTGCACCGAACCATTGCAGCGGTGACTCGCGATACGGCGGCGATGAGCTTTAACACATCGATCGCTCGGATGATGGAGTTCGTGAATTTCTTCACCAAAGAAGAAGTTCGACCGCGGTCGGCGATGAGCGACTTTGTGTTGTTGTTGGCTCCCTACGCGCCCCACATGGCCGAAGAGCTATGGCAGTTGTTAGGCAATCGCGATTCGCTCGCCTATCAGCCTTGGCCGGCCTTTGACGAGGCAATGATCAAGACGGCTGAGATTGAAATTCCGATCCAGGTTAATGGCAAGGTGCGTGGTCGGGTAACTGTTCCTGCGGAGGCTTCGCAAGCGGACCTGGAACGCATCGCTCAGTCAGATCCTCGAATTCTCGAATGGCTAGCGGACAAGCAAATCGTCAAAGTGATCGTTATTCCTGGCCGATTGGTCAACATTGTTGTCAAAGGCTAGACGCAGTTGATAAATGAAAGTGACGATCGAGCTATATTAAAGCGAGCGCTGGTCGTTTTGTGTACCTACAACGAGATAGATAACCTGCCGCGAGCCGTAGAGATCTTGCAGCAGGTCGCGCTTAATTGCGACATACTCGTCGTGGATGACAATTCGCCTGACGGAACCGGCAAATGGGCTGCTAATGCCGCAAGTGCATCGAAGCACTTAAATGTGCTTTTACGCAGCGGCAAACTCGGACTCGGTTCGGCTCTGCGCGACGCGATTCGATGGTGTTTTGAACGTGACTACGCGTATTTGGTAAACCTCGATGCGGACTTGAGCCACGACCCAGCAAAAGTGCCTGAATTTTTAAAGATCGCGCAACAAGAAAATGTAGATGTAGTGATCGGTTCGCGCTATATCGAAGGAGGTGGAAACCAGGGGCTTTCGTTCATCCGAAAAATCCTTAGTCGCAGTTTAAATCACTATGCTGCCCGCATGCTACAACTGCCTGTACACGATTGCAGCGGATCGTATCGGTGCTATCGCGTAAGCAAACTACGTGAATTACAAATGGATCAGTTAACCTGCGATGGGTACGGTTTTCTAGAAGAGATTCTCGTAACGCTTTACCGGCAGGGCGCAACCCTTCGCGAAACACCGATTGTTTATCATGAGCGCCATGGCGGCCAGAGCAAACTCAGCTGGTCAGACGCCACCGGCGCCATGGCAGTAATCCGAAAACTAAGCCGCCAATAACCTCACATTCACTCACATAAATCCCATTGTTCCCATAAATGTTCCCATAAATCCCATCAGAGAATTCTCGGCCGCTGGTTAACGTGCGAACAACCTCTATCTTTCCACCACTCAAGCATTGTCTGATTCATCGCGAACCAGTTCGTGCGGTTCGCTAATCAATCCGTAATGTTCAGGCCGTCGGTCCGCGAACCGATCGATCAAGTGTTTTCCCGGGACGCGGACCAAGCGTTTGTTGCGAGTGATATGGGGCTGAACTGTCCCGCCAACGACGCATTCGTCACCGCTGCCACCGCATGAGGGCGAACGACCGGTCGGCAAGCAGAATTTACTCGTGCCGATAAACCTAAAACCACGTTCTTCTCCGACGCGATTAACGGCCATAAAGTAAATGTGATTTTCGAGTGCTCGCGCGTTGGGCAGGTACTCTGCAAAGGTGTCTGCACCCGGTGGCCAATTGGTTGGCAGAATGACAAGGTCCGCGCCTTTTAAAGCCAATACACGGGTCGCTTCTGGAAACGATCCGTCATAACAAATATGCATTCCTACCCGCATACCGGCAACTTCGTAGACTTGCATCGGTTCGCTGCCACGGGTGACAAATCGATCGACGCCAAGGAATGGCAGATGGATTTTGCGATAGACGCCTATAATGCCGTCGGGACCGAGCAAAACACAACTGTTGTACAGGTCATCACCAGCACGTTCCAACATGCCGAATGCTAAGAATTTCCCACGTTGCTTGGCAGCTTCGAGCAATCGTTCAGTGCTCGGCCCAGGAATCGGCTCGGCAACATACATCGCTTCGGCTTTGGTCTCAAAGCAGTAGCCGCTTACCGCACACTCTGGAAACACGACCAGCTTCGCAGCTTCGGTTCGCTCGTCGTCCAGCCACGTGATCATGCGATCGACGTTCGTGTCATTATCACCGATCAGGATGTCCAACTGAACTCCGGCTACCGGTATTTGTAAATTTGCCATCTTCGGTCCGTCAGCAAGAAACTGGTTTATAAGCTATGCACAATTCTAACACGTAAAAGTTCTAGTAAGTAACCGAACTTCGCCCCTTTGATTGGCCCTGCACGCACTACTTTGAAGCTGGGCCGCCGGATAGAAGTTTGTCTACATGAACCAACATGTTCTTCCAGCCGTTTTCCGTACGCTCGAGATAGTCTTTCCACTTGACGTCGATGGAATGGACGAGTTTGACATCGCAACCTGAGTCCGTAGGCGTGATTAAGAGCCTAACCAGTGACAATTCATCATCGCTGTCGGCGCGGTTTTGCCCAGCGTTCCAAGTAAAGGCAAGGCAATTTGGAAAATCGAGTTGCTTGTACGTTCCCCAATGAAATGCCTCGCCCGTTGGTCGATTATCTGAAAAACAAAACGTGCCGCCGATGCGCGCGTCCACTTCAACTAGGACCAAATCGCCAGGCAATCCAAACGCTTTAAGAGCAGATTGCATCCACTTGCGTATTGCAATCGGCTCTAACCAGCTTTCGAATACGGCTTCTGCAGAACTTGTAAAATTGTGAATTACGATCGCATCAATTCTCTCACCCACCGTGCTGCTCCTGTTTTACTAAATCTGCCTTTCCTCACCACAGTCGGTTTTAGTCAGATTGAACCAGAATCGACGTTACCTGACTAGGACTTCCTTGACCGTTCGGATACGACCTACTGCCGCGTGACGTCAAAATATGCTAGGTTATCCGCTCTCAAAACAAGCAAATTGCGCTAAAAGAAGATGCTGCGATGGCCAAAGCGACTGACATTCACGTCAAAAAAATCACCAACTCGACTCAAACTTACCTTTACCGCCAACCCATGAAATTTGGCGGCCGGGTTGTGGAAGACGTCTGTGTACTGCGAACTGAAATCGCTGTTCAAACTGGCGGTAGCCGCAAAAAAGTCGTCGGAATCGGCGAAATGACTATGGGTAACGCTTGGGCGTGGCCGAGCAAAATTCCGGGCAAAATGACGCTAAAAGTGATGCTGGAATTAGCGGATCGCTTGGCCGTCGAAGTCGAAGCGGCAGGGCTGCACGGTGATCCACTGCAGATCGCCCACGAAATTGGCAAAATTCGTGACAAAGTCTCGGCGGCCATGGTCGAAGAATACAAACTCGGCGAACCGATCCCTAAGCTGGCGGCCATGGTCGCAGCTAGCCCACTCGACGCGGCAATTCACGACGCTTTCGGTCGAGCCATCGGTAAGAACAGCTTCGACTGCATGACGGAAGAGTATCTCAATCAAGACCTGAGCGCTTACCTTGGGCCAGAGTTTGCCCAAATGTATCCCGGCCAGTTCTTATCGCCTAAGCCACGACCAACTTTGGCACTGTATCACCTCGTCGGCGCCCTCGATCCGCTCGGCGATGTGGACATCAAGACACGCCTCAACGACGGCTATCCGGAAACCCTCGAAGAGTGGCTGAAGACAGACGGCGTCACGCACTTAAAAATTAAATTGGCGGGCAACAATATCGACTGGGATGTCGGACGCATCGTCGAAGTCACTCGGATCTGCGAAATGGTTTCGCCCGAGCGTCAATGGAAACTTTCATTCGACTTCAACGAACAGTGCCCGAATGAAGACTATGTAATTGATCTGCTTGAACGCATCGAACGACTGAGCCGAGCGTCATTCGATCGCTTGCAGTACATGGAGCAGCCGACTCCGCGTGACTTGCGCATTCGAACCGAGATGACCGTCCATCGCATTGCACGCTTGCGTCCAGTGGTAATCGACGAATCGCTGACCGATATAGAAAGCCTTCAGTTGGCTCGACAACGTGGTTATACAGGCCTAGCCCTGAAAGCGTGCAAAGGTCAATCAGAGTCTCTGCTAATGGCTTCAGCAGGCGCCCACTACAAGATGTTCACTTGCGTGCAAGATCTGACGTGCATTGGCGGATCATTCCTCCATTCGGCCGCCCTTGCAAGTCGCTTACCGAAAGTTACCGCAATCGAAGGCAATGGTCGTCAGTATTGTCCAATTGGAAACGCCGCATACATGAAGCAATACGCTCCGATGTTTCGCGTCCGCTACGGCACCGTACCGACGGAACTACTAAGTGAACCCGGCTTGGGTTTTACGTGGAAACCACTGGTCGAGCAGACTGTCTAATTTAAAAAGACGGTGCGTTTAAATAAGACGGTGCGTTTAAATAAGGCAGTGCGTCGAAGTGATTTGTGTGCCACTGGCTTTGCCAGTGAATCGAAGTAGTCGAGTTGGTTTGAATTCGCGCTTTCCAACGTCAATCATTCGTTCACGAAAGCCGCCGGAGTTATCAACTCACTGCGTTTTAGACGTTCCAGTATAAATCCAGCCCCACTGCTTGCGCCTACGCGCGTCAGACTGTGATCGTAACTAAAGTAAGACGGCAACAAAGCGGATTGCGTAAACAAGTCGTGAGTGGACGGAATGGCGATGAGTAAACTCTGTATCCTCAACGTCGTTGGCCTAACACCAAAATTGGCTCAACATGCACCACGCATCTCACAGCTGGGTACCCCACAACCGTGGCGTAGTCCCATGCCAGCCGTCACGTGCACATCACAAGCCACAATGCTGACCGGCCTCGCCCCACGTGAACATGGCATCGTCGGTAACGGTTGGTATTTCCGCGACACCGGTGAAATCCGCTTCTGGCAGCAATCAAATCGATTGATCAATGGCCCAAAATTCTACGAAGGTGTCCAAACTGCGAAGTTGTTTTGGTGGTTCAATCAAGGTGCTCCGGTGCAGTGGTTTGCAACGCCCAAGCCGCATTATGGCTGCGATGGTTCAAAAGCGTTTGGAATTCTCGACGAGACCGATTGCCGATTAACTGAGCATTTAGGCGAGTTCCCTTTTCACGGTTTTTGGGGCCCAAAAGCGGGTTTGCCCAGCAGTGATTGGATCGCACGAGCGGCAGCTGTAGTCCTCAAGCAAAATGCGCCTCAGTTGACGATGGTTTATTTGCCCCATCTCGACTACGACTATCAACGCTTTCCATTTCATGATCCAGCCCGTGTCGCCGAAGTTGATGCCTGCGCAGGTGTCGTTATCGATGCCGCTAATGAAATCGGTGCCAAGACAATTGTCGTATCCGAGTATGGCCTCGTACCAGTCGATCAACCGGTGCTGATCAATCGCTCACTGCGATCTGCCGGTTTGTTGGAAGTTCGCGATGGTCCGTACGGCGAAATGCTAATGCCGATGGACTCGCGAGCGTTCGCGGTCGTTGATCATCAGCTGGCGCACATCTACGTCAACGACCCTCGCGATATGGATACAGTCAAACGGCTTGTCGAGTCGCTACCTGGAGTGGATGCGGTCGTTTCCCCGGGAGACATCGAGCTCGATCATCCTCGCAGCGGCGAACTCATTGCGCTCGCCAAACCGAACGCTTGGTTCGCTTATTACTATTGGCTTGATGACGCGCGTGCACCGGATTTTGCGAGAACCGTCGATATCCATCGTAAACCAGGTTACGATCCATGCGAACTTTTCATGACTTCGACAGTCCGCGCCGCAATGCGACTAGCTCAGAAGAAACTTGGCATGCGTTATCGAATGGACGTCATTCCGCTCGATCCGACTTTGATCAAGGGTAGTCACGGGTTACGCCCCGCCGCTGAAGAGGGTCCCGTAATTATTGGTGACAACCCACCGAATGACATGCGCGGGTTTAAGCGGTATGTTGAAGAGCAATTGGGGCTCTAGTAGCTGGTTTCGTGAGAAACCGGATGCACCACAATCTTCGGAAAAGCCATGTGTGACGCATCCGGTTTCTCACGAAACCAGCTACGAAGAATGGACTCTGGACGCTCACCGATTTGCACCCTGCTTGCGACGAGCTTCATTGTAGCGCTCAAGCGGTGACTTGGGTGGTGACAGAGTGAGTAGGTCGTCATCATCCCTAGCCTTGGCAGGGTCTTGTTTCGTCGGCTTGGCCGGATTTGCTTTGAGCTTCAGCAGATCGCTAGGGCTTTCGTCCTCCGCTTCAACTTCCTCGCGCGTCATTGGCTTGGGAAGTTCCGATGCGTCTTTGTCATCATCCTTCAAGAAGGGTCGCAACCAGGTCGGTGGCGGTTCGACGGGCTTGGGTGGAACAACGTGCGTCGGAGCCGGTGGCGTTTGATTCGAAACGCCTTGTTGGAGTTGATTTGATGGATGCTGCAGGATCGATCCGAACGCCTGAGACTCGCCATTGTTCAAGTAGACCGATTGAGAGTAACCTTGGCTGGATTGAATGTAAGGTCGTTGAGGTTCGTAGCCGGGCTGGTAGGGAAACAGCAGAGCGTTGCTGCCGTACATGTAGGCAGGGTGGCTGTCTTTGACGTGCTGAAAGCGACCGTCGGTAGCGCCTGCGTGATATCCGTTGCTCCAGCCGATTCCCCAAAAACGTCCCACTGCGTTTAGTGTTGGCAGGTTGTGCTCTTGAGCTCCAGCTGCCCCCGTTAAACTCAACCCAACGCCGAAGGTCAATACAGCTAGTCTTTTTAGCACAATGAATCCTTTCGCAGCCACCGATCAACGCAGCACTCCAGCTACCCATCCATTCGATCGGCTTCCCCTGAATAAGAATCGAGCCTTGTCAACTTCTTGAGCACATGCGGCTAGCATTGTCGGATGCGGGTATCGATTAGTTAAAACTGAACGGTGTTTTCGGCCGAAATTGGAACAACCTGATAGAAACCAAAAAAATCGCTTCCCAGCCCTAGGCGCCGAGCCGTCTATAAGTACTATTTAACTCGCGGGATGGAGCAGCCCGGTAGCTCGCGAGGCTCATAACCTCGAGGTCGTCGGTTCGAATCCGGCTCCCGCAACTTCTCTGTTTGGTTAGGAAACTGACCGCAGTAGGTTATTCGATTAAGCCGGTGTCTTGCAGCAACGCAAAACACCGGCTTTTTTCGTATTTCCTGCAATATCTCCAGTCTCGACCACTCTCCAGAGACTCGATTTCCAGTCGCAATTCTTCCCCCAAATCGGCCCCTCTCCCGGAGCGAAAAATAGTTCCCTATGCGAGAATCTCCGTCACCACTTCCCCTTTTACATCTGTAAGACGGAAGTCACGGCCGGCGTAGTTGTCGAAGACCTTGAACTAGAAGTCACCGGCTCCATCGACGGTGTTCTGGCAGATGGCTCGCAAGTTGAGCTATCGACTTATCACTGCCAGTTGAATTGGTTTGGTCGAGTCAGAGATTTGGAAGTGATTGCGAACTCAGGTCAAGCTCCTCTGCTTGGCGTCAGTCTACTGTTGGCAAAAGAATTACGCGTCGACTACACAAATCTCGAATTAACCCTTGAGCTGGAAGCCAAGCGAGCTTCACCTTAAAACCGGCGCAAACGGTTGTTCATAGAAGCGCCTCTAGATACGGGCACATCGTTTTGGCAACTCTTAGCTTCGTTGCATACCCCGTGATCAAAACGACTTTCACTTTGCCCTGCGCCATATAGAGCTTGAGATCTTCGATCGCGACATCGATCCCCACTTCATTGCGCCGGCTAAAGCAATCTGTGAGAGTCTTCTCGCGAGAGTACACGGATACGGTTTTGCCATCAACCGAGTGTTTTTCAATTCCCGTTTTAAATGCCACATCGGTCAGACGCAATGCGCGGATGGGCGGGTAATCCAGCCTTGGCGGTTCGCTGTTTCGAGGGATCGCGATCCAAACTTCATGTGGAATTTGGGTGGTCAGTTCATGGAAGGAAGGTGCCGGGCTGCCAAGCGAAATGTCCCACTTACATTGCGTGTCGCGTCACTTCACCTTCAGTGTGCAACCAAGCGTTTTTAACAAAATCCCAAGTGCAATGAGCTGCTTCATGATTAGTGTCCTCCAGCGAAAATTGCGAATGCGGCCATAGCAACCATCAGTCCGTCCTCAACCAAGGTCACCGTGGACATAGGGAGATTAAATACCGTGCCTAAACACGCGCAACGGATCTTCCGCTTGTTCAGCAGGCTTTGGATCACTCCTACACTGCTGATGGACATCACCAATAGCGTTACAAGGTTCGTAGCGAACGGCTGAAATGCCGCCACATACGTAACCCCAAGCAACAGCTCGATAAACGGATAGACGTACCCATAGGCAGGAACACGTTTGGCCACCACGTCGTAACTGCGGTAGTTATCCGCAAACCCTTGTAGGTCGAGCAGCTTGAAAAATGAGAAGGCAAGAAAGAACGCCCCCATGAAGTTCCCCATGGCCCGGTCCCATACGAAGCTGCCGGTACGTAATTCAATCAGCGCTATTACCCCGACCAGGAAGGCGACGAGGAGTAGGAGCGGATAGTAGGTAGTTGTGTTCGACGTCGATTCAACGGGTCGCTCAGTAGCGACCGTCGCAGGTGATTTCACGATCTCATTTAGAATTTGGTAGCCAGCCCGAGAGACCGCTTCCTTGACCACCTCAGTCGGGGCGTCGCCGGCAACCGTGAGTGTCTTGTTTGGAGAAGCGATGTCAACTTCCCAACTGTCCACCCCCACTACGCGGTCCAGGTAGGGCTTTAACGTCGCGACACAGCTGCCGCAGCGCAGGTTAGTTCTGAACTCTCTTGTAGTTGTCATTGCAATTGCTCCTTCCGAGCGGATGCCGCCCGGTCGTAATTAAAACGTGTTGTGAGCCTACCTGCATGGCATTCGAACATGCAGGATTGGGTCGATTCACGAGAGCAGACGCACGATCTAGTCGTGCGTTACACCAGAGGTGCAAATAAATGTGCCGATGTTTAGGCGAAAGAGTACCTTTAAGTAGGGCCCGGCTCGCTTCGCGAACAGGTGCAGTCAAGACACCCATGCGTGGCACACGTGCGGCAAGATATTTCCAACTCGTCGCGAAGTGCTGCCCGCGCTCGGTGGAGTCGGACACGGGCGTTTCCTGGCGAGATCCCGATGTCGTCTGCCACGGAGGACACGTTGGCCCCTCCGAGGTCGACACGGCGTATCAATTCGGAATACTCCGGCTTAAGCAAAGGAATGAGGTCGTTGACGCACTCGCAGACGGTGCGCTCGAGTTCGACATCAAAACCTGAATCAAGTTCGGGCGTTTCTCGTGCTCGAGCTTCTAGCGCCTTGAGGCCCGCAGCGGTGCGACGATAGTGGTCGATGATCGAATTGCGAAGCAGCCGGTAGAACCAGGCGATGGCGTTCTCTTCGTCGCGGATCTCGCCCGCCTTCTGTAGGCCCCGGACGAATGCATCCTGGAGGATCTCCTCCGCATCCTCGCGCTTACCGACTCGGGCCGTGAGGAAGTCAAGAAACCGACGGTGGTTCGCAAGAAGCCTCGCGACAACTGAATTTTCTGTTCCTGGTTCGGACATATCTGTAGCCATGTGTACTTAGAACTAGAATCATTCTAGCATCCGACAGTTCGTTCGATTTGCGCTACATTCCAGAAAAGTATTGCTTCAACGACTCTGCGTCCGCGGTGCGGTCTTCGGGATGGGTTACATCAGCCACTTTCATTCGCAGTAATTCTCCAGCGGAGTAGCCCGTAATCTCACACATGGCAGGATTTACTTTGACGAAGCTTTCGTCCAGGTCGAGATAGACCATGCCTACGGGAGCGCAGTCAAATGCAGCGCGGTGAAGTTCTTCGCTGTCACGTAAGCGATCGGCCGTCTCTTTTTGTGCGGTAACATCGCTGGCCACACCTAATATCTGCTTCGCCCTACCTTCCGCTGAGCGCAAAAACACCACGTCTCGGCTGGAAAACCAAACCCAATGCCCATCGACGTGCCGCATTCGGTACTCCGAGGAGAGAACTTCACCGTCTGCCAACGACGCAACTCGCTCGACATGGGCAACGAGCGTTGGAAGATCCTCCGGGTGTACATGCGCAGCCATAAAATCTTCACCGCCAATCACCTGAACTGGCGTCAAGCCAAGCGCTGTCTCCACCTGCTGATTAATGAATACAGTTCGTCCATTTTCCACATCAAACAAATAAACGACTCCAGGCGATGCATGCAATACACTTTGGACAAATTGTTCACGATCCTTTAGAGATTGTATGGCCATAACACGCTCAGTTACGTCAGTGGTACACCCCACCAAGCGTAGTGCCTTGCCAAGCTCATCGCGAACTAATACTGCGCGATCTTCAACATGCAACCAGCGTCCGTCCTTGTGCCGCACTCGATACACTGTAGTCGCCGTATCCGTCGGAAATGTATCCGCATCAACATCTGAGACACGAGCGCGGTCGTCAGGATGGATTTGCTCAGCGCACCACGCACCTGTGGGTGGCACATCCTCGGGGTGATAACCAACGACTTCGTACAGCCCCCTTGTGCGCTCGACATGGCCAGTGAGAAAGTCAACGTCATAGATGATGCCGTTAACTGCGTCGGCTGCAAGCCGAAATCGTTCAGTACTGGACTGCAGGCGTTCCTCCGATTGTTTACGCGCAGTAATTTCCAAGTGGCTGATTACCACATGTGGCGACTCCATAACTCGACGCCCGCTTATCAAATACCATTGTTGACGGTGTGGACTGTGGCATGGATATTCGAGATCAAAAGCGTCGACTGTTCCATTCAAGAGTTCACACAGCCGCATATGTGCGGTCTGCGCGTACGGATCTTCAAGGGCAGCATTCCTTTGGAATACATCCAGGTAACAAACTCCGATCGGAGATGCGGTCATCGAAAGTCCGCCATTGTGCGATGCGTATTGCGACCATGGTCGATTTACCGCAACTATAATGCCAGCAGCATCGAGCACTGCGACATGTTCCGGTAGCGCATCAAGGACACTTCGGACAAATGCCTCGCTCGCACGAACAGCTTCTTCCGCAGTACGTTCCTCACGTTGCTTTCGATCGTCGATGAAGGTGCAAGTGCCAAGCCAGCAAATTGTTCGGCCTTCCTGATCGAAAATAGGTTCCGCACGCACCAGAAACCAACGGTACTGTCCGTCGAACCTGCGCAGGCGGTATTGCACCGCAGACTCAGAACGCTGAGCGAAAAACACCGCGGAGCAAGCGCTGAGTTGCAGAGTCGCAAGCAAGCCGCATCGGAGATGCTCGCGGATCGTGGGCGACCTTCGACCAGTCGGTATGGGCGGGAGACCATTTGGTTCACTGGATGGCCTCCCGTTCTTTCCATGCCTCGATCCGCTACCAGAACAACTTCAAAATATTCCTGTAAAACCTGCTCGAGTCGAGCGTACCCAATAACAATCTTTTGAGCGTTGTTGGACTGCTTAACATGCTCTGTCCAACCCGCAATTTCTCATAAAAGAGACGCTCGAGCAGATAAGTAAGTGAGCCGTCGGCGCTAGCCGCGGGTGAACGAAGTAGTGGTCGTTCATGGCCAATAGCCCAATTTAAGCCTGCAGACCACGATGAAACAAAGCCCTTGGTTAGACCTTGGCACAATCAAACCGCCGTGCTTCGTTCACCCGCGGCTAGCGCCAACGGCTCACATTTCCCATGCTCACATTTTCCATGCTCACAGTCCCCACAGGCTTCTAGCCTGTGACTGCCTAAACTTCGAGCGACCTTAAAAAGATTGCAAACTTTAGTCGAAAAAACGCAATCGCGCCGGAAAAAGTGTGTTGTTCTTTACTATGCGGAACAACTCGCGCAAGCCCACCGACTCGCCAATCCCCACACCCATTCCCCCGCTCGCAAGCTCAGAAAACGCTCAAACAGAATCGCTTCGCTAACCAGCAAAGTCGATGTGCTTATGCACAAGAGGCGGTTGCTAATCTGCAAATGCTCTTTGCTCATTCACATAGACCAATTGCCGATTAGCAACCAACTGTTGCTAACAATCAAAGGTCATTTGCTAATTCAAAAAATAGCTTTGCTAATTCACACAACACCTTTGCTGACTAACGTGCTGCTCTTGCTAAATAGCAAGAAGCCTTTGCTAATTAGCATGACGCAACTGCAAATAAGCAAACCATCCTTGCTAATTGGCGAAGCCTTCCAAAGTCGAACTCTCTTCGCCCCGTTAATTCGGGGAGAAGGGTCGGGGATGAGGGGACTGCCAGGCATATTGCATCGATTCTCTCGAGCATAGATCAAGGGAACACGAATCTGCACTAATCGCCACTAACGAATAATTTCAAGCACTGAAGTTCGAGAGCATTTGCTTAATGAATATTAGCGTCAACTTAGCGTTCCACCTTTTGTGTTTCATGCTTCTGACTGCTTTGGTAGGGCTCGTTTGTTTTGAGCTTCGACCGCTCGCCTACGGTGGGATGAATCGGTAGCTGGCCAAAACTGCCTACATACTTCGACTCGCAGATCATAATCGAACGACATGAGCAAATCGTCAAGTGGAGGTGAGTGCAGCTTTTCTCGTTACAGATTTGTGCGGAACAACCGCACCACTTAAGATCTCGCCAATAGAGTCATCCGCGGTGTCAATCGCTTGCTCTTCTTTATAACGAGCACGAAGGGATTCCATGTCCTGTGAGTGACGACTTAAGCTATCGCGAAGCGAACGCGAAACCCGATGGGTTTCCCCCAAAGCACACCCGTCCAATGCCTGCTCGATAAATCCTTCGAAATGATCGAAGTAGGATGGATAGGATTCCATGCATTCCCGCAACAAAACCTTGGACGTCCTC
Organism: Planctomycetia bacterium; assembly: GCA_031412515.1. Classification (GTDB taxonomy): domain Bacteria; phylum Planctomycetota; class Planctomycetia; order Pirellulales; family Pirellulaceae; genus Aureliella. Next base: position 53,630 of record JANODD010000332.1, read on the forward strand.
AAGAATCTGCAGATCTCGCCCAGCGCTTCCGCAAACTCTTGGCTCGATGGATCGCGGCTCGCAAAACTGCGTGCTGTCGATACCATTCCAGCAAGCCGTTCGGTTGCAAGTTCCATTGCCGGATCTTGATTGGCAACGTGCTTTCGAATGCTTTCAACTCTTCTTAGTGCCATCAGGCCCCCTCCTTGTTTTTCCCGTTGGATTGACATGACCGTTACGCATTGTAGAAGCATTTTTAATAAGAGAAGTGATGTTGCGCAAAAGTTCCGGTTTCCTTGACGCCTGCACTCCTAATTTCTTTCGAACCGTTTCTGAACTTCGCTGAAGCTCTTGAAGTCGGTTAATGAACGCATTGCACCCGTCTCTTGAAGCCCCCGGACTTGACTCGTTAAGAATGACATTCAACAGGGTAATTTCGTGCCGCAATCTATCCGTTATAGTTACTAGTTTTGCTTCATGGCTCTTGCGAGTTTCCAGCAATTTCTTCTCATAGGTGGCATCAAATTCATTGTCCAGTTCAATGTCTCGCTTGAAGTCTCTAAAATCCTCAATAAGCCGATCGAGGCGTAGTAACTTTGCCCGGGAGGTTGACGACAGCTCATAGCCTGCGCCAATCGCAGCCAAATTCGCCGAAAAAACGCTCACCTCGCTGAATCCGGGATTCTTCAAATGCTTTGTAAGGTCGCGTATCGAACGCTTGGTATTTTCCGCCGTGCTTAGATCATATTCGACGCAGTTCTGAGATATGATGTCAAATGGGATTTCAGTCCCATTTGCCCTAAGGAAGACAATAGGTTTATGATAAGCAAGTCGAATGCCGGTCTCGATCATTACGTTCGGATTGTGCTGATCAATCACGCTTATACAGAGCGGCGCGTCAAATAGAAGTGAAACCAGATTGTTATTAATGTCGCCAGTGGGCGAAATCTGATCAATTCGCTTTGGGTTCAACCCAAGCGATTTAACAACTGGCAGGATTAGGTTGCTATAAATGCCATCTGCAAAGACACGGGTTTTACTGCCCCGTTTGCCGCACGGACAAATCACCAGGCAAACGTCCCCAGAGCTCACAAAGACACGATTGCTTATCGAAGCCTGTTGCTGCCGTTTCTCGCCCATCCCGACATCCTTCTCGATAACCACGAACTAATCGTGCTCCAAGCCCGCCCAAGATATGTTTTTGGAACGGTTACTGATTTGGTGATGATATCGCTCCCGCGAACGCTACAAAAGGGGGGACGGCATCTTTTACTAAAAAAGTTGTAATCTTCAGCGAATATTTAAGAACCATAAATAAGGTAGCACGATAGCGGTTCTTCTTTCCATATCAGCCGACTAGTTACGACACTTTGCCTCGTAAATTCTGCGCGTCGGGTAACCCATCGATTTTCTTCAACTTTGGTAAAGGGAACGCTTATCTTCACTAATCGTCGCTAATTAGAACCTCAAGCACCGAAGGCAGAGAGCATTTGATTAGTGAAGATTAGAGTCAATGAGTGTTCCACTTTGATTCAGTTTTAATTCATTAGGTCGTTGAATTACGATCTCGGCAATTCGCGGTGATCGGCAGCCACGAACTTGTCGCACTTCAGCGGCAGTGTAGTTCACTGAACCGCGTGCGATCTCCGGGACGGTTCTCTATGCTACTCTTGGATGTGGCATTTTAACAATCTTAGAATGTCAAGTAATAAGACGACCGGTTTTTGCTAGGCGTTGGCCAATGTCTATTCATTTCCTGCAAGTGCCGGCATAAAGACGGGAAAATAACCGCAAGCGGAAATTATTTTATTCGACGTCCATGATTGGTTCTGCTACATTATGCGACGGAAAATCCTGCACAATCTGCACGCCGGTCAGTTACTTACTTGTTGTAGAGGAGACATGCAATGGAAACTCTTTTCCGCTTCAATATGGTTCGCGAGCCCAATCGATCGGTCGACGAGATCGATCCGATCGATCTGACGGCGGCAAGTCAATTTCAAACGGATGCCGCTGCATTCCCCAATGGTCCGGATCGACGCAACAAGTTGCATACGCTGGCCGCAACTTTTATCGGCTCCAATCGCTTTATCGGAAATATCAATGGGATTAAAGAACTTCGCGCGCTTGACGCAGCCGCGACTGCAGTCGATGCGCTAATCGAATCGGGCAACGCCAACCGCTCTGCTTTGGAATCTGCGCTCGTCAGTGCACTGGGCACAGTTCCGGGTACCTTTGTCGCAGCACCAGCGGTTCGCGATCGAATAACGAATATCAAAGACAGCATTTTGGCAATAAAAATGTCGCCGATCCATCACGCACAACCACTGCGGCGATTGGTGGCGCTGTTGCGAGTCATTGAATTATGTAATCATTTCACTAAAAATGCCGCTTTTCCGGGCAGTCATTCCGAATTGGTAACGGGGTATCGTCGGGGGCTGAGAGTGCCGGGGGCTGTACTGCCAACACGACCACCAACTCCGCCACGTCTCGATCGCATCCCGATTAACGACAAACTCAAAGACCTCGCAGGTCGCCATGATCGCCTGACGAAAGCCATCGAGGACTTGCGAGCCATTCGCCCGCGTGGTTATGCAGTGATGGTCCAGGAATCATTGCCAGAGAGATTACCGCCTGAGAATCTGCGGCCAACCAAACTATTTGAACAAGAACTCACCATTCGACAGGCAGCGCTCAAAGCTACATTTCTTGCGTCTGCTGGTGATATCACTCGTCCGCCGACAGACACTCAGTTGACTGTCAACATCGGCAGTTCATCAACAGTGCGATCGGCCGTTCAAAACTTGGATTCCAGTAATCTTGGTGAAGCAGCTCCAGCAGTTCGACTCGGCCGTAGTGCACGCATTGCATTGACGGGTTCGCCAGATTTCAAGCCCGTCATGCCGGGACTGGTCGGATTAAGGCTGACCAAAGAGTCGGTCGATAGGCTGGGAAGGGAGACGCAGGCGGTGGTCAAAGAACTGAACCTCGATACTGGCGACCCAGTTGGCAGGACTATGGACAAGATGTTGGCTGAAAAGCAGCGAATTCATGCCGAGGCGCAAAGTCTGATACAGCCTATTGCACAGAAGACGTTTCGCAAGATTGGAAAGACCACAGTTGCGATAACATCCAGCCCCTTTCCCATGATTTACTCTATGGCACCGAGTAGCATCATTCAATTGATGCCGAATTATTTACTACCTCTTGGCGATGGCCTGCCGACAACCCATGCGAACATCGAGCCAGCTGGCATCATGGACTTGCTGTTGGTCAAACAACAGCTGAAAGGTTATGAGAGCGCCGAAGTGTCACATATCGCCAATATATTGAAGGGAGAAAAGAAAGACCGCGTACATCGAACTCGGTTGGAAACAGAGACAATTACGTTAGTGGAACGTGAAGTCGAAACGACGACCGAACGATCGCTAGAGACAACGGACCGTTTCGAGATCCGGCGTGAAAGCGAACAATCGCTGCAGGAGGAAGTGGGGGTAAAGGGATCCGCAAGTATCAAAGCCAGCTATGGCCCAACCGTCGAGTTTCGCGCGTCGGTCGAAGCGTCTTGGCAGCGAAAGACGCAAGAGTCCGAGCGGGCGGCTTCCGAGACGGCTCGCCAAGTCACACAAAAGGCGTCTGAGAAGATTACCGAACGCGTCTTGACGCGCGAGACTCGTCGCGTGACACGCGAGATTGAAGAGATCGAACAGCATGCTTTCGACAATACCGGCGGTACCGCGCACATCTCGGGAGTGTACCAGTGGATTACGAAAGTATACGAGGCACAGGTTTTCAATTATGGACCGCGAACTTTATTCGACATCCTTATTCCAGAACCAGCCGCGTTACTGATGGAAGCATTTCGTAGTCGTCGCACCGCAGCCTTGGAACTCGACAAACCGCCAGCCTTCGATATCAATCCTCGCGATCTGAATGAAGACAATTATCAAACCTATGTTTCATTGTACGGGGCAACCGACATCAAACCACCGCCCCAACCATTTGTCACACAGTCGTACGACTACAATACCGGCGGGGAAGATGTCGATCAGGAATTTACGAACTCCACACGCATTCAAGTCCCCGATGGCTACCAGGCGATTCGCGCAACCGTCGGCGAAGTCGTTGCTGTCTGGGACAGTTGGCGAGTTTCAGTAATCATTGGTCAGCGATCCCATCAGTTTACTTCAGGGCAGTCATGGGTCTGGTCGACCTCCTTGGACGAGGAAACCGGAGCCGTTCCGTTTGCAATGGTGACTGATAGAGTAGGTGACGTAGCCATTGCAGTCGAGATTATCTGCGAGGCTACCGAACGAGCGATGAACCTTTGGCGAGCCGAAACACATGGCAAACTGGTGCAAGCCTATCGCGGGAGATTGTCGGAGTATGAAGCAAAACTGGCAGAACTTGAAGCCGAGGCACCGGCGGAGATTGAATCGGGACCATCGCAGCGAAATCGAGCGCTGATGATCGATGAGATCAAACGCCTTGCTATTTCGACCTTAACTTTGCAACATTACGACAAGTTTGATGCGATTGACACTGGCCCTGGAAACTTGCCTCAAATCAGCTTTCTAGAGTCGGCGCTGGAGGGACCGTACGTTCGGTTCTTCGAGCAAGCGTTCGAATGGGAGAATATGTCTTGGGTACCTTATGCTTACTTTTGGGGTCGCAAATCAACATGGCTCGACAAGATAGTAATCGAAGACGACGATGTCGAGTTTGAAGCATTCCTAAAAGCGGGTTACGTCCGCGTCCAGATTCCCGTGCGACCTGGCTTCAATGAGGCCGTCGATCACTTTCGACTGTTCGGCGAACCTTGGCTGGGCGGCAGTTTGCCAGCCATTTCCGACAATACGTACTTGCCGATCGCCGAAGAGCTGGCAGAACGCCTTGGCCGACCCGGTAATGAAATACCGGTAGGTGAGCCATGGGAAGTGCGGGTTCCAACGACGCTTGTGAAACTACGGCCGGACGACAAGCTGCCCAGTTGGAAGAAGCTACCTGATGGAAGCTGGGTTGAGAGCGAGGTCTAGCCAATGCCTGGCATCGAACTTCATGCTGATTTCGATCGCGATGGTCGCATTACGCGCAGTACCTTAGAACGCGAATCACGTACTGAGTGGCCAGGGGCAATCGTAGTTGCTAACCTTGATAGTGATCAACGCGTTCTGCCAGATTCCGTTTCCTCCGCCACCACACCCGCACCCGACTACGAAATGGTGACGGCGTTTGCGCGCGACGATGAGTTATTGCCACTGCAAATTCGCGTTGCTACCGGCGCTCTGGCCGCCGGCGAAAAACTGGCCATTCGATGCTCGGGCATTATGCATACTCGAATCCGTTTGTCTGATTCTACAGGCAACATTGTCCATCATCGTTTGCGAGACCCAGCAAGATTCGAGCTGCCCGATGTACCTCGCAACGGGGAACTGAATTTAACCCTGCAAGTTCGCACGATTGCCGGCGCCAGTTTCGGGCAATTGTCCGACCTGGAACTGACCTACCGCGACGATCAACGTGAAGAGTCGCAATTCGAATTGACTCTAGTACGCGTCGATACGGGAGGTCAAGAGCACGTCGAAGACAGCGGACGATTTACTGTTGCCCCGGTGATACTCGACGACTGCCTTACAACGGCTACAAGAATTTACATGGTTAACTCGCCGAACAATCAGCCGTCGGTCGAAGATGTACGCCGCGCTCTGTCACTTGCGTCGGTACCACTGGTGGAAGTCTCGGAAGACTTGAGCGGTGGTGACACTTGGCTTCAAGACCAATATCAACACGCAATGATGCAGGGGGCCACTCGAACACGCCAAATCATCTTGCATCTATCGCGATTTCGGCACGAAAATTCCAACGCAACCGTGACTGATAATCTCGAAGATTTTGTGAACAGCCATTTTCGCTCAAGCGATATTGCGATGTTTAATGATCTGTGGGATCGAAAAATTGTTACCCAAACCAGCGATGGCGGTGTTGCGAGCATTTTGTTTCGCGATTTTCGAAATTGGATCGCTGCGATTATACGTATTGTGAATGTCGCTTATCAAATCGATCGATTTGCCAAGCTCGCCGATCCTAATTGGAAGCCCAGCGAAGCGGACAGTTGGGTGGAAATAATGCGGCTCTTACCTACCGATCTGAAAAGACTGAATGAAACGATCGATCGCGTGTTGGATGAATCCAAACCCGAGCGAGCGGCTTTGCTGACGGGGATCAAAGCAGCAGCGGCAGCAATGGTGCGCGAAGCCTTGGCCGATCACAGTACGACCGGCACCGGTGACAGCATGGCGGTGCGTACATTGATCGGTGGTCGAAGCGTATCACTGTCGGTCGATAAGGCCATTCGCTTGTTTTTGCGAGGCCGTCAAATGAACGAATCGTCGAACTACGGCGGGAACATCGAATCGACGCCGCCTTTGCCCGATGCACCACTGGGCAAGATATTGCTTGGAAATTTTAAGTTCCCGCAGACGAACGCTGAGTTTGTTGATCCCGACTTGCTACGTTTGCTGGTCAAGCAAAAAAAACAGCCGATCGTTGAAATAAACACAGCTTGGTTAAAAGTCGGGCACATTGATGAGATAATGGCCGTCGTACCCCACCGCAGCAGCGGATTCTCCGTTCTGCACGCATCGTCACGAGCTGCGATGCTGCTGCTTCGGGAAGCGGATTACCGGTATCGTTCAGGCGTCTCGATCTATCATCCCGATCGAAGCGACGTGCGCCGTCGTCCATCAGGTATGATTCCGCGATTAATGAATAGTGGTACGTCGCCAGTCACACGCATGTTTCGCGGGAAAGTTTGGCGCCACGTGCATCCTCGCGCTCGTCAAGGACAAGTATCGCAAGCCCTAGAGCCGCCAGCGATTTTTATCACACTGGCCGCGCAGTTTGGCAACTCCGACAGCTTTAATGTGCATGGCATAGGTTACATACCTGGCGAAGGCGAGGACCGCTACTATCTGGCAGACATTACCCCGTCTGAAGTCTTGTTCTGCGAGCAAGATGAAAATGGCGAAAGCATCAACGACAGTATTGACAGCACGCTGCTTACCTCTAGTCGCAAGATATTGGAAAAACAGCTGAACGTCCCCATCCTGCCCGTGCCAGTTATTTGGGATCGCGTCGACAATGTAGGTTTGTTCAATCTTCAATTTTGGGATCAACCCACAACGGCCTTTTCGCCCGACATGGTCAATCTTCAAGTCGTCAACGGTCATCTGCTAATTCCCAAGCCCTATGGCCCACGGATGAAGAAGATCGAGGCCGTCGATGTCGTGCGAACCGTGATGCAAGAGCTGGACGTGCCTACATCGATACGTAATCGAGTTGGTCAGCGTTTGATTGCAGCTCGTAAGATGACGCGAGAAATCTATTGGATTGAAAGAGTCGCGCCAGCTATGGTGTTCACGCCCAGCGGATTCATTCGAACGTCCTACGGTGGGATGTCGACGACATTAGACGTAATCCGAGCATTCCGCGACAGTTTTCCTGGGGCCGATCAAAAAGAACTTGAGAAGCGGATTATTGAACCCAACAAAGGCCGATTCGACAGTCATGGTTTTTTGAAGGACCGCTTTAACAAGCTAGTGATTGATGACGGCATGGTCGACCTGTTCGAGCTTTTCACTGCCGCACTGGGTGACGAGCTTGGAGTTAAAATGCACTTTGTCGACAGCTGGTTCTACCATGTTAATGATGGTCAGATCCACTGCGGGACCAATGTGCTTCGTAAAAAACGGCCCCGTGGACTATCTAACGTCTGGGATGCCCCGAATGTCGAATTTCGTTCCCAAACGATCATCTTCGACGAAGCCGAGGAAGTGGTGCATTAACTAGAACTGCTTGATCGTTAGGCCGCTGCTGTAAACTAGCGACAGAACGTCGATCGGTGAATGTGATGACGGCGGGTGTGGCACTGGGGAATGGGGTGATTTCATTAGTGAAGATTAGGGCCAATCAGTGTTCCACTTTGATTCAGTGTTAATTTGACGGTTTGATGGCGGGGGTTCAAAGAATGAAGCGTTTCCATTCCAGTAACAGCTTTCAGTTCAACAACGATTTCATCGAAGACGAGCAGGTCAGGTCCATAAACGGCTCTTAAAAGTTGATCTTTGTAAGTGACATTGAGCTCTGCTTTAGATTGGAACGGGATTCTTCGGAGGCCCAGTTCAACTTCCAAGCTTTGATGATAGATTTCTTCTGCCATTCCGTATCCGAGCACGTTGTAGACTTCAAAAGCCGCGCCCATCAAAGCATAGCCCTCTTGCTTCAACATCGATTCTCTCCAACGTACATCAAGTATA
>JANODD010000333.1:0-18812 GCA_031412515.1 Planctomycetia bacterium
AACTGGCATGGAACCCTTCGCTTGATGTGCAACCTCTGCATCTATGTCCCAAATTCGTACCGTAGTATCAAATGAACCGCTTGCCAGCATTTCGCCGCAAGGGCACATAATCGCCACAGTTCCAAAGTGACCATTCAGCTCTGCAATCACATCATCAAGTAGCATGTCGTACAAACGAATCGAATTATCTGAACCCGCGACGGCCACCAAATTGTCATTGATCAAGCACATCGACATCAGTTTTGTATGTGCCAACTCACGATCCAATTTCACTTCGCCCGACTTTAAATCAAAACGGATCAAATGACGATCTTCACCCGCGCTGGTAATCATCTCGCCATCGGATGAAAAGGCCGCTGTAAAGATTCGCGACTTGTGCAAGTGTTTATCCACAATCGTTTCACCCGTTTCAACATCCCAAACTCGGATGCCTCCATCGCGACCGCCGCACAGCAACTTGTCGCCACTTGGACTAAATCGAACGCAACGTTGATCGCCGCAGTCGCACTTGAGCTGCTGTTTCCATCTGCTATTGGCTAAGTCCCAGATCTTCACGTCGTCGGAAAAGCCACCGATTGCAATCAAATGCCGTTCAGAGGAGAGACTTAGAGAACGTACTGCAAATGAGAGTTTTAAAATCTCTGTCGGGGCTACTAAATCACTTTGCTCCCATCTCAATACACGCCCATCGTTTCCGGCCGAGTAAAGTGACTGCGAATCGGCAGAGAAGACCAACGACTGAATCCAATCGGTATGGCCAACCAACTCGCGGACGGTCTTTTGAAGAACTACATCATATAGACGAATGACATGATCATCGCCTGCAATAGCGAGGTACTTGCCATCAAGGGACGCACACATTGCTGTCACAACAGGTGGTGAGCGATGCGCTTCGAGTGGCTTGATTAGAATTTCTAGTGAACTGGAGCTCGCTTCGGTCGCGGCTACGGTGCTCGTTAACTGAGTCGTCGCTAGTCGATCCGCTTTGCGATCTGACGCACTGCGATCGTTGTTCTTCGGTGCAGAAGTGGGGTAAACTTGCGCAAATGCCGTACCACTGGTTTCGCAATTGCAAGCAATGGCACTTAGAATTACCCAGCCGAGTAAAAACAATCGAAAAATTTGAAACATGGGCAAGCCGGGCCTCCATGGCAGAAAGAGAATCCATCCTTCATGCTATCGACGCGGAAGCTCCGCAAACTGAAGTCGTCATGGTCGACTTTGTCGATTTCGCCGACTTTGCGGGCAAATTTGTTAGTAGCTTGGGACCATTTGCATCGTCGCCTTTTGCTCCGCAAAAGTAGCGTTGCGCCAGATACTGCCATTGAAAGCTCAAACTTGCGCTGTAGTACTAATTAAAATCAACCCTCGGGACATTGGTCCCACGATACATTCAACACCGTCTCCTCACGATCTCGTAAACAACCAACGACGGAACCCAGCTTAGCCATGCCATCATCCCGTAACTAATACCGAGCTCAAAATGATTGGTCAGCGCCGCAATGAAACGCAGCAGAACGGCCGAGCAAATTAAAAGATAACTGCGAGTCATCCATTGCCGATGCATCACAATCAGACCTCGCCGCGCAGCCCTGAACCCCCACCATGTCGCAAACCAAGTTGCAACTGCAAGCGTCGCAAAACCCACAACCGCCCAACGATCACCATCGGCTTTGATCGACATCGCTAATCCACTCGGAGCGGCGAACACTATAACCAGCAAGACGTAAGCATAGCCAATCGATCGATGGAGTTTCAGGTAACGGGTTCTGACCCAATCCGATGACTGCACGATTCCTAGAAACAGTGTGGCAGGCGATGAAATGACGTGAATGTAAAAGGCGATCGCATACCACGAATAGAAGTACGATTCGCGGCCTCTCAAAAATCCAAATTCAAAAGTGGGTGGAAAGTACGCCGCCGAAGTCAAAATAATGAGTATCCCAACGACTGCCACAAAGGCTAAAATGCAGGTCTTGGTGACTGTCCAAACATTCGCCATAGGCTCGGTCAATTATTGAAAGTGAGACGAAGATGCAAGAATCCGAACTAGCTGACCCGTATGCAACACCTCGCACTTCTCCTCCGCGAGGCCCATTCAAGGTTTTAACTTACACTATCATCTCAACCGTGATTCTAATTACCATTGCAGCAGCATCGTTAATGATCTGGTTGTCCATTCGCCCAATGCGACTAGATTTAGACCGCGGGCCGGCAGTGGAGTATCGCGGTCAATCGATAGAAACGACTCGCGGGCCTTTTTTACCAAGGGCTGAACAGCCGGTGAATACTCCCGAAGCAGTCGCACCTTAGCCCTACATTTCCCGAAAAACTTCTTATGTCCGTGTCAGTCTCGTTCGCCGAGCGTGTTTAACAATGCAGGAGGCGAGTGTTCATGTCGAACATGCCGGAAACACGCGACAGCTTAATCATCCAGATTCAAGACCCGGACAACCGGGATGCTTGGGACGCTTTCACACAGATCTACCGTCCGATCTTGTATCGTTTGGCACGAGCTCGTGGATTGCAGGACGCTGACGCAGAAGACTTGACGCAACGCGTTCTCATGTCCGTAGCCCGAGCCATTCCGCAATGGCAGAAAAATCCAAACACTCGCTTTCGTCATTGGCTCAACCGAATTGCCAAAAACGCAATCCTGAACGCTTTGACACGTGGGAGAACAGAAATTGGCGTGGGTGGTTCAGAGTTTCTGAATACCGTAAACAACTTGCCATATTCGAGCAACGAAATCGAAGCACAGATTGAAAACGAATACCAGCGACAGTTGTATCGTCGCGCCGCTGAAATCGTTCGTGACTCCGTGAATGCAGACACATGGCTAGCGTTCCTTAACACAGTTGTCGAAGGCGAATCGACTGAAGCAGTTGCGACTCGCTTGGGAAAAACGATCGGCAATGTCCACGCGGCTCGCAGTCGACTGATGCGTCGCCTGCAAACGGTGGTGAAGGACTTGATGGAGGCGGATGAATGATGCCCAACACACAAACTTGCCAACCCGAACGACTCGAAGCCTTTCTCAACGGCAAACTTTCCAGTCGCGACGAAGAACTACTTGAGGCTCATTTGGACGAATGTTCCCAATGTCGCCGACACTTGGATGAAGCCGCCGCAGCCCCAGTTGCATGGACCCGGGCGACTGCCTATTTGAAAGATGATCCGTTTGATCTCGAGGTCATTAGCGGTTTCAGCGATGAACCACTTGCATTGCCGCCTCAAATTAAACAAGTCCTCGATGTGCTTGGCGCCACCGACGATCCGGGCATGCTTGGTCGCTTGGGCAGTTATGAAGTCTCCGGAGTCGTCGGAGCGGGCGGAATGGGAGTGGTTCTCAAAGCTTTTGACCGGCCGCTCGATCGAACCGTCGCGATCAAAGTCATGGCCCCGCACCTCGCCACAAGCGGTGCCGCCCGTCAACGTTTTTCGCGAGAGGCCCGAGCGGCTGCGGCCGTGATCCATCCAAACGTTATCGCCATCTACGGAGTTTCAACCGATACGCCGTTGCCCTATCTCGTGATGCCTTACGTAGGCGGCGCGTCGCTGCAAAAACGTTTGGATACCGAAGGCGCACTGCCGGTAGCAGACATTTTGCGCATCGGAATTCAGATCGCTTCGGGGCTAGCCGCCGCCCACAACCAGGGGCTCGTACATCGTGACATCAAACCTGCCAATATCCTGCTCGATCAAGGAGTCGATCGTTTAGTCATCACTGACTTTGGCTTAGCTCGAACGGTCGATGACGCATCGGTAACTCGAACCGGTGTGATAGCCGGCACGCCGCAATACATGTCGCCAGAACAAGCTCGCGGTGAACCCGTTGACGCTCGCAGCGACCTGTTCAGCTTCGGCAGTGTGCTCTACACCGCCTGTACAGGCCGTGTTCCTTTCCGCGCCGAATCGCCTTACGGAGTCCTTCGCAAGATTACCGACAACGTGCCGCGTCCGATCCGCGAACTTAACCCTCAGATTCCTGAATGGCTTTGTAATATCATCAATCGGCTGCATGCCAAGTCCGCCGAAGATCGATTTCAGTCCGCAGAAGAAATTTCTCAATTGTTAACGCAGTGCCTAGCCCATCTCACACAGCCAACGGTTCATTCACTTCCAAAAGAGCTTCACAAACCTCGCAAGGTGTTTGGAGTGAGGGCACGTAATGCATGGATTGTGGTGGTCGCGGGAGTCTTAGTTTTTAGTATGTATTTCTTATTTTCTCAAAAGACGGTCGAATCGCCGCAGGTAAGTAGATCGGGTCCGATCATTAACACATCGAGTTCAAATGGCATTGTGCTTCCGTGGGAACAACCTGACTCCACCACGAAATGGGCTGATCAACTTGAGACAGTTCTTAAACACATTGAACAATCCATAATCCTCCCCTCACCCCCCGGCCCCCTCTCCCCGAGTACAGGGCGAGGAGGAGCCAGTGACGACCTTCGAAATGAGCGATAAGCGATAAGCGATAAAGTCATAAGTCATAAGTCATAAAGTCATAAAGTCATAAGTCATAAAGTCATAAGTCATAAGTCATAAGTCATAAAGCCATAAGCCATAAGCCATAAGCCATGAGCGTAAGCGTAAGGCGTAAGCCTCGAGTCTTGCCTCCCCCTCGCCCCGTACTCGGGGAGAGGGGGCCGGGGGGTGAGGGGCGAGCGACTAGATTTCAAACCAAGGACCTCACCATGCCAAAGTGCATTCACTTCCTAATACCCTTAGTCCTTATCACTCAGTGCGCCTTTGCTGAAGACAGACAACTAAAGCTGCTTAACCCGGATGGGACGCCAGCTATTGATGCTCAAGCCGTTGCTGTCATGACGCTTGGGGCACGAGTCGATGAGAACCTTAAAGAACTTCCAAGTCTTGTCGCCATGCTTCCGAAGCGTGGAACTGCACCGGCTAATAACATCTCGGGAACAATCACTTTTGACTCCGGCGCCAAAGCCATCGTAGCTCAAAGCGACTCTGGGTTCGCGTTCTTTCCACTTAACAGCAATGTAACAACTATAAAGCTCCGGCCCTGGGCTACTTTCAAACTCGATGTTTCAAAAGTTCCAGCAGATCGACTTAAATCCAAACGCTTCAGTATTGTTTGGACAAACTGTTTCGCGGGTAACGCCCCTCGACCGAATTCGGAGGATCCGTTTGGAGGCTCCGGATCGCTGGAAGATTGGCGCTTCGATCCGTTCGTAACATGGTCACGAACCTACGATGATCCGACGTCCACGATAAAAGTTCCGCCGGGCGAAGTAACCGTCGTCATGAGCGATGAAGGTTTCGAGGCTGTCGATGCACAGAATCCCATTGCAAGTGTCCGCTTTACCCTAGTTCGTACACTGAGTAAAACGCTATCGACGTTTATTCTACCCGACTTTGGAAGCGCTACCGGAAGTATCGCACAACAGTCGGACCTGCCTGATTGGAATCACGAACGGGGAAGCATGCGCTACGTGCGTGCCTCACGATTTCAGGGATACCCAGTCACAGTACCTGCGGAACTTGAATCGGCCTTTGTAAAAGTGGATCTCAATTCTCTGGCTAGCTTCTATGCAACGGAAAAAGGTGCGCAGTTTCGAGGTGCTTCCCTACCAGAAGTTATCAGCCTATTAAACAGTGATGATAGCTTCCGTTTTGAGAACATTCCCGCTGGCACTTATTCCCTGGAGATCGCTTCGCCATCGGGTAATCCACAGTCGTTAAAATACAAAGCCGACTCCGATAACAAGCCTCTCAAATTCACCGTCACGGCGGGTGGCAGCACCTCTATTGATGAAGCTGATCTTCTCCTCGACACGCATCTAAGTAGAGGTCAACTGCAACTTCAAAATCCGAAGTCGAGCGGCTTGAAAATCCAAAAATTCAGTAACGATCCGTTTGCAGCAGCACCTAATGAAGAATCGCCATTCGAAAGCCAGTTAAACCCAGCCGATGCCGATCCTTTCGCAAATGCTGTTCAGCCGCTGCCCCCTGAAGGAACAAAAGCGGTAATTGATGCAGCCGTCAAAAAAGCAGAAATGAAAATTGCAAAAGCACTCCTGCAAGTCTTGCGCGAAATTGATTATCAGGGCACACCGTTACGCCAAGTAATGTGGGAGTTGCAGGACACCTGTAATATTCCAATTCGTATCAACACGATTGCACTCTCTGTTGACCTGAACCTCGATGCGGAAACGCCGGTCACGATAAGTCTACCGTCCATGACAGCTCGCAGTGCATTTCGACATATCCTCTCCAGCGTCTCGGCAGACCTCACGTTTACGATCCGTGACGAAGTGCTTTTTGTTACCTCGAAAAAAGACGCTGCCAGGGGGAGCGAAGATGAATTGCTTAGGCCAAATGCAAGTGTTGAAGGTAAGCTCGAATCGTCCGAACCTCTGGCTCCGCAACAACTAGACACAGGCAAGGCTTTTATCGAACAGTGGCTAAAGTCGTCGAAAAACAACTCGAATCCACAAGCACTGAGCAAAGCCTTGCAGAATCACCTGGAACAAGAATTCGACGCAAACCAAAAGTCCCGCCAATCTGAACTCGAACGACTGCGAATCTTGCTCAAACAATCCGAAGCCTGGGTCAACACTCGCCAGACTCGTCGTGCTGAGATCGTCCGCAAACGCCTCGAAGAACTGCTTGAACAAAATAAAAAGTAGATGGTCGTCAACGACGGGGCTGTGAGCCGACGGCGCTAGCCGCGGGTGAACGAAGCGGACAACTTACACCACGGAAGGCCTACCCAATGCCCGGCAATCCACACTAAGAGAATTCGTGTTAGATGGACTACTAGTCATGAACGATATCTACTCCGTTCACCCGCGGCTAACGCCGACGGCTCACTGATTTGGCAGTCGCGCATGACGTCATTTTTGACTAAGCCTTAAAATTCAATAGTGTTGAAGCGCTAGTCTCTCTTGCGACAATAAATGGTCGATGTACTAACGAACGTGAACGGGAAGCTGCAATGCACTCTGGTGGACGTTGGTTAGAACACCAGAGTCGAAACTGCCGTTGAGGTTAGCTCGGCAGAGCCTCTTTCTCCCGTTACCAATCCAACCACGCCACCAGTTCCTCACTGAATTGCGTCGAGTAGCTTCAAGCATTCTTCGACTACCATTTCGCCGGTGCCGATCTCGGCGAAACTGTGCAGACCCATCCAAGTCTGGTAGCCGCCATTTGTAAACCCTTCCCGGCTTGGCAGATAACCTACGTACTCGTTCGACAGCCCACATACAAACGTATTTCGATAAGGCGACCGGCGCTTAATCTCTAGACCGAGCACAGTAAAGAACTCGGCGGGAACTGCCGCCAAGTAAACGTCGCCGATGCGGACGACTTGGATAACCATGGGGCGAGTCTCACCTTGAAACGGTTTCATCTTGGCACGACTGTCGCGGAAAACTTGAATGGTCGATTCAGCGTTTGCTGGAGCGTATTTTCGGCAGTACTCAACCACTGCCTGATCTTCCTTTTGCTCATCGAAGGTCCGTATCTGAAACTTTACCTCACGCTTTATCGCCGCTAGTCGACTCGATTTCATCGGCTCGGCGTGCTTTAAAGTCGTATTGAATGCATCCTTGATCCGCACCACCATCTCATTGCAATCAAGCACAAGATTATGAGTTGACCCTGCAGCGCCCGATAAAAAGTTGATAGGTATTCCATGTTCTTCGGAGAGCTCTTGAGCCGCCAAACCATAAAAACTGGGCGAACGTTTTCCGCTTCGAGTACCGATGCAATGCGTCGAGTGATTGAACAGGAGTCCATCGAGCTTGCCACCTTCTTTTCGGAATCCGATAACCGGTAAGTCGACATCAAATGGATCAGTCGGTCGGACAAAGTCATCTCGCGGACCGATCCAGTAGATGCGCCCATCCTTTAAACGCTGTCGGCTGTTTTGACCGACGGTGGCTTCCTGGCCAAGCCGAAGGATGCCGCGGCTCGCCGCAGCTTTAGTGGCTAATTCATTGGCTTTCGTTGCCGCGTCGATGATCGCCGATACCGTTCTTTTGCAGAATTCCTCGTCGCGTTCATATCCGTGAATGGTTACCGTAGACGGCGCGTGATGGGTATGGCTGGCGTTGATGAGTATGTTTTCAATTGGGATGCCGCATGCTTTCTCGATCCCCTTGGCGGCTTGGTCCATGTAGTCGCGATTCATCATCAGAATATCGACGCCGACGATACAGAGCTTCGAGTCTCCAAGAATCACCGTCGCCGTCGCTTGCAGTTTACCTTCTTGTCCCGTAGTTCTTCCAGGGCCGATGCCACCACCGATGATCATGCTGTCATCGGCAATCATTTCCGATGTAGCTGAACCGACTCGCCATGGATAATCCTGCGCGCTGACGCTATCGGGTAATTTGACCGTGAATGTGCTAATGCAAACGCACGCTATGATCCAATAAACTGCGTTTCGCTTGATCATGATGTTACTTTTAATTTTCGGATGAATGTTGCGCTAAAAGACTGGTGTGGCTGACGCTGGCAGCGTCAGACACGAAATGTTCTACAAAAGCAAAGCCGCTTCCAAGCTCGAGGATGAACGACTCCAATTCTCGCAGGATCGCTCCTTCGAGGTCCTTTTCACTGTAAGTGTCCTTAAGTCCAAGGAAATCGAGAAAGTAAGGGTCGCGGAAGACTAGATTAGGTGACAGTTTGCTGTCTTCGCGCAGATCAGCGAGTTCTTTTCGAATCAATTCGTCTGGCTTCTTCGAGATCGCCGTCCGCACGAAGAGCATGCTTTGCCGCTTCGCTCTCAGTGTACGCACACTCCAATTTTCCAGCCGACAAAGTTCAGCGTAAAAATCCCGGACGAGCGTCTCTTTTATGCGTATTAACTCGACAAAGTGGCTCCAGGTCAATTTTGTTGACAGTGTCAACAAAATCTCGCCGTCCGTAAAAACCTCAGCGAAAAGTAGCATTTTTGCGAGATTCGCTTGTGAGAAACCGCTTCCGAATTCCGCTTCCAGCTTTCGCGAAACGGTTGCAAGAATCTTCTTACCATAGTCGGCACGTTGCTCATTTAGGACTTCAGCCCGAATCCGCGTTCCGATTTGCCAATAAAGCTGAACCAATTCCGAGTTTACGGTCCTCGCAATGTTCTCGCGACTATTTGCAATCAGCTCACGAAGCTCGGCGACCAGCGACTTGTCGTTTCGAACGATTACGGTAGGTGACTTGGACGTCCAACGTGGCTTTGATTTGGAAACTACCTTTTTCTTGCTCGAATTACTCATCGCTGACTTCCTTTCCCCTTTTGCCGTTTGATTGAATTGAGTTAACGTGTCAGTTTAGCAAAACTAGTACGGGATCTTACTTGAGCCTGAGGCGCTAGCCGAATTCTTGCGGCCAATCGGCTACTCCAATAGCGACGGAAGTTTGCGTCTTTTGGGGTTAAAAAAACAACGAGTCCGAATTGTCAAATTGCAATGGGCAGTTTTTTCGACAATCGTTGCTAATCGCCACCGAGTTTACTCGGTGGCGATTACGACTTTTGAGGCTGAATTTGAGCGATGAGCGCTCAGTCCGCCCACGCGTTTGATTGCGAGCTTCGCTCGCAATCAAACGCGTGGGCGGATGTTACTCGTCATTTTTGCTGTTAGCTGATAAGTCATCGCTCCACCTAGCAAGCTAGGATGGTGGCGATCGGTGAGAAGTGTTCTAAAATGTGCGAGTACGGCCTTCCAATGGGTCGAACCTGCTGAGCGCGACCGATTGCTGTGAAAGTCGAAAATGGTCGCACCCGGCAGGATGCGACCCACGCTACTGCGCAACGTTGTTCACCAAGTTTAAGCGGCGTCTTTCAAATGCAACGGCAGCAGCAATCGGAAAAAAACTTTGGTCATCCTATGAATACAGTGCATTTTGCATGTTTCGATTGTCGCGTCGGTTTTAAGCAACCCGAGTCATCGAACTGGGATACGAGTGTCACAGAGCGACCTTTCGATTGTCCCAATTGCAAGCAGCCGATGAACCGACTCGGTCGCTACTTCAAAGCCCCGCCGAAACGTGCTGTTCGACAATGGCAGAAAGTCGAATTGTTGTATCGCTATGGAGAGCGCTTCGAATCAGGTAACTCTGGACTAGGTACAAAGTGCGATACCTTGCCCGCTACGGTGGCTCTCCTAGTCGAATGTGGTCACGACGAGTCGACTGTACGTGCGACACTGAAGCATATTCGTGAAGCAAGATGAGTGCGTCAGCAGCTACTTCCAAATGCCGAGCTCCACGAGTTGCTTCGTGGCCGTTCCGGACCAGTCGCGATTGGCGGCTGGCGATGCGGGGCTTGGGTGCAGGATGCGGCCTGTTTTAACTGAGGTACCAACGTGTCGTTGCAAGAGGACGCGGTTGGCGCAGTCCTCAGCAAAACTGCCAACTCCAACGACCCACTGCGGCGCGAGAGCTTCGATCAGCTTGGATAAGTGGTCATCGCAGACTTCTTCCAGCGGCTTACGGACAGCGGTGGGCAGTTTGTCAGGTGTCAGATTCTTTGCAGATTCTTCCATGAAGACGAGCGGACAGTAGTTAGCGACAAAATGCTGCTCGAAGAATTTTCCCGGCTTCTTGTAACGTGACTGAAATAATCCCCACAACCTCTGGCCGGAAACTTCCGATCGTTTGCAGCTTAGCCCTTCGATGGGACGCTTGGGATGTTCGCGCGGTGGTTTTTCAACTGGTGCGTCGATGCCAAGAAATTGAACCACGGCGTTAATCTCACCAAAGGGAACTCCGGTCTGCGCCATACCCCACGGGCCAGGGTTCATGCCGAGAAATAATACCCGGCAAGTCTCTTGAGCATACCGACGCAGGAACTGCTCATGGGCTTGCCAAGCGTAATTGAGAGGATTGTAAATCCATGGCACGGAAGGTCCGAAGTCTAAGCCGTCGACTCGATCACGAAGTTCCACTGCGATTGATACGACTCGATCCACAGTGGACAACGGCGGCTTACTCTTCTTCATCGTGCGAGTTCAATTCCGTAGAAGTGGGCTCATCGTTGGTTGTTACTTCAGTTGTGCTTGCGGCTTTCTGAATGCGAGCAAACCACGTGGCCAAGTCGCGTGGCATCGGCATGTTGAACTGCATTTTCTCGCCGCTGAATGGATGCTTGAAAGCGAGTCGATCGGAATGCAAAGCGTGACGCGGTGCACCGCTGCGATCAATCATCACCGTGCCGTCAGAAGCACGATTGTAAATTTTGTCGCCGCACAGCATATGACCTGCTTCCGACAAGTGAATGCGGATCTGATGTGTGCGACCGGTCTCAAGCTTGCAGCGAATCAGCGAATAACCGGCCGCGCTGCCTGCAGATCCAGCAATATGTTCGACTGATACGATATGAGTCACCGCTTCTTGACCGTCGCTGACCTCACTGCCTTCGACGACATCACGTTGAGCGCTGCCACGATGGCCATCGCCACGGTCACGAACCAACTGAGAACGAATGGTTTGCACTTCGACTTGGCCAATGGCAACGCCGACATACTCGCGTTCGATCGTATGTTGCCGAAACATGGCCGTTAATTTCTGTTCGGCGACGCGGGTTCTGGCGAACAACATCAGTCCACTGGTTTCTCGATCAAGTCGATGCACCGGGTAAACCTGCATCTCGGGCGGAATCAGTTTCGAGTTCTGAATATGCCGAGTGTTGAATGGTTGCTTGCTCTCCAGCCGTCCGCGATTCATCCCTTTTGGGGGAAGTGGCGGCCAGCGTAAATGTTGAACTTTAGCCAAAACGGGCGGTAGTAACTCTTCGAGCGTCGGTTGTAGTTGCCGACGCTTGGTTGAAATCTTGCGTTCTTCAAAGTGCCGGACGCTCGTTACCCCAGCGGGTTTCTCGACGACGAGCAGGTATTCGTCCCAGTATGCAAGCCTTAAATCGCCGGATTCGATCGGTTTGGCCAGCGGTTGGTGCCAAACTTTGACGACATCTTTCTCTTTGACTCTGCGAGCTGCGTCGAGGCAGAGGTTTCCGTTGACTTGGACGTGACGGTTGAGCAGCCACTTTTTGGCTTGGCCCCAACTGCAATCCTTGACCACCGCCTTAAGCGCAGCGGCCAACGCTAACCCATTCTGGGCGGGTCCGATATGATAGACTGTAAATAACTCGGGCTGCCGAGAACGATTAGATTTTGCCATAATATAGGTTATCGCAGAAAATTGATTTCCAACTAGTCCGCCCCGCTTGGGACGAGAGTGTGAAATCGAACGCTGCGAGCCGGACAGTAGCAGGTTTTGTGAAAAACCGGCGGCGTATGTTTGCGAGTTTATCCGGTTTCTAACGAAACCAGCTACCACTCAGGCACGCCGCCTAGTTTGAGAACGTATTTCGTAGGTTTCGCTCTTTAGAGGTTAATCATGATTGGTCGAATCCTTTTTTGCTGTGTCGTTTGTTTCTCGCTCATCGGTTGCAAGCCAGGAGCGAATCCGGGGAACTGGGATCAAGCTCGGGTCGAGGAGCATCTTAAGAAGAAACACGAATTGGTCGAAATTTCGCTTTCGCCAGGAACCGACGGCGGGTTCACTGGTTCAGGCAAGACTCAGAAAGGCGAGACCTACAAATTCAAAGTGAAGCAAAACGCAGAACTTAAGAAACTAAGCTGGGACTTTGAAAGCGATCGCGGTGACATCGGCAATGAACTTTACGAAATCGTCAGCGCGCAATAGTAGTGGGGGTAAGCATCTTTGCTTGCCGAAAACGTGAGGTATGCATCCTTGCTTGCCATGATTTTTAGAATTGCCTTGTTGCCTGCTGTAAACTTGTTGACTCTTTCGGTAATCGATATTCGAACAGATATTTGTGTCATCTCTACCTAACGAACCATTTCTAAAAATGATGGCAAGCAAGGATGCATACCCCACTGAATCTATCGATTCAGTTCGTGGCCAGATTGCCTCCGAAGTTGGTGGTTTGGTTTCGTCAGCAAAACGAGCCTTCAGATTACGTGCTGTCTTGTTATGGTCGGCGACTGTCTTCGCAGCTCTGCTATTGTTCATCTGCGTCGACATGTTGGTCCGCCGCGAAGAGGCTGGTTTGCGAATACTCTTCTTCTTGGCTTGGGTTGGATGTGTCGCATCGGCTGCTTATTTTTGGATCAAGCCTGCGTGGAGGTTCGCGCCGACTAAAGTTGAGATGGCGCGGTGGATCGAGCGAGTTCAACCTGAGCTCGGTGAACGGCTGTCAACCGCCGTTGAGCTAGCTGATGCGTCGCCGGCGGATGATCGCTTTGGATCGCTGCAGTTCCGGGAGGCTGCGCTTCGCAGTTGGTCGAAGATCGCGCCCAGCGTTGATTGGAAATCGTATCTCGACCATTCTAGTTGGTTACGAGCGCTGGCTATGCTGGGTGGCGCGATGCTGTTCACATTTACGATCGCGCTTTGGCAGCCCGCAAACGTTCGACTAGCAGTGGCCAGGTTGCTTGCCCCTTGGGCAAATCTGCCTTGGCCGATGCAAGACCAACTGCAATTTGTGGACCTTCCGAAAGTAATGGCGAGTGGGCAAGAGCTGAACGTAGAGATCATTGACTTGCAGGCGCCATTGCCCGAGACGACCAAGCTGTTGGTGCGTTATCCTGAATCGGCTTCGCCGCAAGAGCTGGTCACCTTTCCGACCAAGAATATGACTGAAGTAGCTATCGCGTCGATTCCCAATGTCGATCAGTCGATTGAAATTCGAGCGGTTGGTGGCGATGACGATCAAATGGCTTGGCATCGCATCGACGTAGCTCAGCCACCCAAGCTGGAATCTTTTCGCTTTAAGATCGAACCGCCTGCGTACAGTGGTCGACCGTCCAATGAGATTGTTGGCAATCGGCTTCAAGCGCTGATGGGAAGTCGTGTGCAGTTTACGGGTCGCTTCGCTGAGCCGGTTCTTAAAATAGAAGTCGCCAAGCAATCGAAATCAACGGCCAGCGTCGAAGAAGCAACGGTCGCGGCTGGCGTTGAACTGAACGCCAACGGTCGCGATTTCCAATGGATAGTTTGTGACGAGCATAGTTCACTGGGTGTTCAAACGTGGCGGTGGAAAGTCACTGCGAGAACCGACTTGGCAATTGAGTCGCCGGAGGTTTGGTCAGTAGAGTTGGTCGCTGATGCTCCGCCGGTCGTGACCATGAAAGAGCAAGATCTATCGCAGTTGTCACCCGAAGCGTCACTATTCATTAAAGGCAACGCCGTCGATGATCTAGGATTAGTCGACATATCGCTTCGATGGCAGATTGAGGGCTCAGATATTGCTGAACCCGGTACGCTTTCGCTTTGGGAGCACAGCGGCGCTGACGGTCCAGCACAGCGAGAGTTCGCTGTCGACCGGACTTGGCAACTCGATAGCAGCCTTGGGCTTTTGGCCGGCGAGCGGTTGAACTTATGGCTAGAGGCCCATGATTCACTCGGCCAAATTAGCAAAAGCAGTACTCAGTCACTCGAGGTCCGAGAGGCGGCCGACGTGCTCGAGTCGATTGCCGCGCGTCAATCGCAGTTGCTTGATCAAGTTCGGGCCATCACCGAGGCTCAGCGCCGCAACAGTCAATTGGCCGCACGCAGTCGTGAGATCGTCGAACAAGCGGACTTGGTTCGACGTGAAGAGATCGATGCTCTCGCCAACGTGGCTCAGATGCAACAATCGGTTAATAGCCAACTGGGGGCAGAAAGAAATAGCATCGCCGAAAGCCTACGCACTTTGTCTCAACTGTTAGACAACAATCAACTGTCGGAAACCGAAATCGCTCAACAGTTGAAGTCGTTGAGTCAAAGAATCGAGAGCATCAGCGCAAGCGAACTCACCAAAGCGCTCAGCGATTCACAACGAGCACTTGAACAATCAAAAACGGACTCTTCGGCCAATGCCAAACCGAGTAAAGCCCTGAAGGATGCACTCGTCGCCTCCGAGTCCAGTCAAAACGAGGCGCTCGCCGAGTTGCAAGGACTTACTGATCGCTTGGCGCAATCGGAAGCCTTGCGAGTTGTCGAACGCGAACTCGGGCAAGTTCTCAATCAGCAGCAGTCGCTGCGTCGTGACACGGATAATTTAGAATTGCGTCGATTGGCTGGTATGAAAAAAGAGGACTTTCAAGCCAGTCGCGCTGGCTTGCAAGCTGATCAACAAGGGCTAGCTCAATCGGTTGAACAGTTGCAGAAGCGAGCGAAAGCGCTAGCCGAAGCAATGCCTCCGGAGCAAGCAGCTCTTAAGTCCCAAGTTGAGCAAGCCATTGATGGGCTGACAAAAGATCAGGTAAGTAGCGAGATGCGCTCGGCTACGGAGAGCATCGCAAACGACCGATTTGTTGATGCGACAGAAACTCAAGCTGGGGTGGTGGATTCGCTGCGCGATGCGTTGCAAAAACTAAGTTCATCGTCGGCTCGGAATCTCGAAGGACAACTCGGACAGATGCGATCCACAGCTACTGAGCTGAAAGAGTTGGCCGGAGCTCAAGCCGAACTCGCGCAGAAACTCAGTGGCTCCGATGCGGCTCGTAAGGCCGCGGAACTCGGCAACGCACAGCGCAAGTTGCAGCAGCAAACGGAAGATCAAAAGAACCGTTCTGGGCAATTAGGCGATGGCCAAACTGAACAAGCTCTCAACCAGGCAACTCAGTCCCAGCAGTCGGCGGCAGACTCGGCCGAAAGCGGGCAGATATCGACGGCCGCCAAACAGGCTCGTGATGCCGCCAAGCAATTGGCTGATGCCGCTAAGGATTCATCTCAGCGCGCCAAAGAGTTGGAACGCGAGGTCGCAGAGCAACAGTTAATGCAGTTGGGCGCTGCTCTCTCACAACTGGTCAGTCAACAGCAACCGATCGTTGATAAGATGAGTGTCGCGTCTCAGGTGCAACTAGATGTTCTTGAAGATGAAGAAAAGAAAGCGGCCGAGCAGGATTTGCGACAACTTGCGAGCAGGCAGGAAGCGGTCCGTCAAATGGTCCGCGACGTACGCGAACGAGCGGATAAGCTGCCTGCTTTTGATTGGACTTTGGAGCAAGCTGAATTGGACATGGCACGAGCTGTCGCCGCGGCGCAAAGATTCCGCATTGCACCGGACGCTACCGATTCTGCGTCCCGCGCTCTTCGAAAATTGGAGCAAGCGGCGTCGGCGATTAAGCGACCGGACGAAAAGCCGCAAACGCCAGAAAATCCGGACCAATCCAATCAGAATGCAGAGAATGAAGAAAAAGCGAAGGGGCGACCTGTTCCGCCCATCGCAAGTTTGAAGCTTCTGAGGGGATTGCAGACCGATGTCAACACAGAAACCAAGCAACTGAGCGAAGCGGGCTCTATAATGATAGCGGAGCGTGCACAGCGACTGCAGCAGCTTTCAGATCAACAGCAGGCCCTCGGTTTACAGCTTGAACAGATTCTGCGTGAACTCAAGGCTTCGATGGATAGCAATCAATGACCAAGCTAATACAACGATTCAATGGACTTTTTGCAGCCAGCACTGTAGCTGGTTTCGTAAGAAACCGGAGATGTGAGGAAGCTGGTTTCGTGAGCAACCGAATGCATTTGAAGGCACCATCCGCTGCAGCCGGTTTCTCACGAAATCAGCTACCGTGCTTTTGGGCCATAGTTTTATTGTCCTTCTGCGTGAACGTCAACGCTCAGGACCAGCCCGCAAAACAACCTGCACCATCCACGTCGAGTGAACTAGTGGAAGGCTTACTCGATTTGATAAATGAACCTGCAACTAAAAATGCAGGTGAAGCTCCAGCAAAGCAGCCGTTGACTCCCGCTGATGTGGGTTTGGGCGGCGAGGATCTAGGTGAAGCCAGTGAGAATCCATTGTTAGCGGTTCGCCAGAGCATGTTGATTGCGGCAGGCTATCTGCGGCGTGACGGTGCCAATGCAGAGACCATGAAATTGCAGTCAGACATTGTTCGACGATTGGATGATTTGATTTCACAGTTGGAAAAGTCGCAAAGTAAAGAAGACAAATCAAAACAAGAGTCGCAGCAACAAGCGGAGCTGTCGAATGCCCAGAAGCAACGTGAGCAGCAGAATCGCTCGCAAGCGATGAAGTCACGACCGGGTGAACGAAAGAACTCCGAAAATGGCGATGACCGGGCTGAACGGCAAGGTGAACCGGAGAATCCGCCGACCCAGCGCGGCAACGGAGGGAGTGCCAAGGCCGAGTTGGCGGATGCAAAGTCACTGCAACAAGATGTGTGGGGACAGCTTCCATCACGCGTAAGACAGCAAATGCAATCTCGGATGGTCGAACAGTTTCTGCCAGCTTACAAAGAGCAGATCGAAGCCTATTTCCAGGCGCTGCTTAAATGATTCGTTCTGCTTCAGAGTCATGGAGTCGACGGCGGATGCTACAAGTGTTGGCTGGTGGCGCGATTGGCGCTGCCG
This sequence comes from Planctomycetia bacterium, assembly GCA_031412515.1. Classification (GTDB taxonomy): domain Bacteria; phylum Planctomycetota; class Planctomycetia; order Pirellulales; family Pirellulaceae; genus Aureliella. The sequence continues at coordinate 17,353 of JANODD010000333.1, forward strand.
TCGGTTCGCATGGAAGCACTTGTTATGCGGACGATTTCGCAGCTCGTACTGATCTCGATTCGCTTTACGATAAGGAAGTGGACGAGGCTATTCGCAAAGGATTGGCCCTGCTCGTAAGTCGCCAAAATCCTGATGGAAGTTTTTTATCAAATGATTGGGGCCGCGATGCTGGCGTTTGCGCACTGGTCGGACTGGCCTTGCTGAGTCGCGGAGTGCGGAGCGGATTTGGAGCGCCAGGTAAGTGCTTGCAATTGATCGGCAACTATCTGAGCGAGCATTCGCAAGAAAGTGGAATGGTCGTTGTTACGGGTTCACCTAGCCATGGACAAATGTATGGCCATGGGTTTGCGACTTTGTTTCTTTCGGAGCTTTATGGAACAACGCCGGCGACAGACATTCGCCCAAAGTTAAGTGCTGCGGTGGAACTGATAGCACGTTCGCAGAATGAACAAGGTGGTTGGCGTTATGAACCGCGTCCTTATGAAGCAGATCTTTCGGTCACGGTTTGCCAAGTGATGGCGCTGCGTGCGGCTCGAAATGCAGGCATCGGTGTCGCTAAAGAAACCATCGACAAAGCAGTCGACTACATTCGTCGCAGTCAGAACGCTGACGGCGGTTACATGTATCAACTGACTGGTGGAGCGAGCCGATTTCCGTTGACCGCAGCCGCGGTGGTGGCGTTGTACAATGCGGGGATTTACGAGGGCGAAGAGATTGATTCGGCTATTGCTTACTTACAAGCCAACTTGTCAGCCAACAGTTCGCTCGAACGGAACAGTTTTTTTTACTATGCTCATTACTATTCAGCCCAAGCTTTTTGGTTGCGTGGCGGTGCGGCCTGGGATCAATGGTATGGTCGGCTGCGAAAAATCTTGCTTTCACTTCGAAACGCTCAGGGTGGCTGGTTTGATTACAACAGTATCGAGTACGGCACGGCGATGGCTTGCCTGATTCTCAATATGCCAAGAACCGTGTTGCCGATTTTTCAGCGATAAGGCTTTACATGATTTGATAAAAAGTTCATTAACTTTGAAGTACAGGTTGAACAAATCTGTTGCGCATCAGCGGGTTATAACTGTGTGATTCACGCTGCCAACTCAGTGAGCCGTCGGCGCTAGTTTTGAGGTTGCGCATATTGCATTGTGTGCCACTGGCTTGCCCCACAAAGTCCGGATTTATATAGGACTCTAAGGGGCAAGGCCAGTGAAACGGAGTAGGTGACTCTAACTGCCGTTAACGGTGCCAACGCAAACTCACTCGCCGTGAAAGCAGTCGAAGTTTGAACAAAAGTGAAATTCCAATCATTCAAACACATGCGCCACCACGGTGGTTGATTTTTGTGTGGAAAGCGCCGCTAATTGCGACGTTGATTACTTCGGTCGCCATTGTGCAACGCGCGTATGCATCGGAATGAAACGCTTCTATTCGAACCCAAACGCTTCGGTACACTGGCCTTTCCC
>JANODD010000334.1:0-3681 GCA_031412515.1 Planctomycetia bacterium
AAACCCTCAGGGAATCCGCCCTCGAGTTGAATGGATACATTGAATCAAGCAAACCTACTTAGCCTCTCAACGCACCAGCAAAACCGCAACCCACTCCGGAACCACCCTGCGAAAATGGCTCGTTCTTAATTGCGATTGATAGAAAGACTCAGGAATCAACCACGGGTCTTTATCCGCACGCGGGTTTTCTGAGCATGTTTCACTATCTGCGCCGCTATCCTTCCACCGAGACAAACCGCAATCGCTTGCGTGCCAGAATGTTCTATCAACATTTTCTGGGCATCGATATCATGGAGTTGGCTCCACGTTCAACCGATGCATCGGCTGTAGCAGCCAAGTACGAGATCCCAACCATGCAAGCTGCCGATTGCGTTGTCTGCCATAAGACGATCGATCCAGTCGCAGGCATCTTTCAAGATTTCAACTTTGAAGGCCACCTCGGTCAACGCAAAGACGGTTGGTACAAGGACATGTTTGTCGCGGGCTTTGAAGGGGAGGACATGCCAGCGGCTGAACGTTGGCGAGCTCCCCAGTGGCTGGCAGAACGAGCCGTGAAGGACCCACGCTATCCGGTTGCCATGGTCGAACACGTTTACTATCTGCTGTTCGGTCGCAAAGTACTCCAACCACCCGAAGACATTGACGACCCAGTGTTTCTTCCTAAACGCCGAGCCTACAGAGCTCAACGTCAATTGATCGAGTCGTCCGCATCGCAATTCGCGGCATCAGGGTTCAATCTGAAAGCAGCCATCAAAGCCATTGCTGCTTCGGAGTTTTACCGAGCTGACGGATTCGAAACGGCAGCAAAGTCTCCCGAGCGACGCGCCGAACTGGATGACGTTGGCATTGTGCGATTGATCACTCCTGAGCAACTGGAACGCAAGATTGGAGCCCTCTTTGGAAAACGCTGGGGAAGGCTTCACAATGAATATCAAATCCTGTATGGCGGCATCGACTCCAAGACAGTCACCGAACGCAATGCTGATCCCAGCGGCGCGATGGGAGCAATTCAGCGGATTATGGCCAACGATGTCGCTTGCCAAAATGTTGCCTTGGATTTTCGAAAAGAGCCAGCTGATCGTTTGCTTTTCCCCAATATTGAACCGTCGGTTATTCCCGGTACTGAAACGAGCGAGCAACAGATTTTGGCGGCGATAGTTCAACTTCATCAACGGTTGCTCGGTCAAGAGCGTACGACCACGCATCCTGAAATTCAGCGTACGTTCCAATTATTCACCGGCATCATTGACGACGCCAAAGCCTCCGGTCGCTATGAACCGCGTGAGTCCTATTTTTGCGGCGGGCGCGAAGAGTTTAAGACCGAAGATCCGAACTACACGGTCCGCGCTTGGCGCGCCGTGGTTACTTACCTGCTCCGTCAACACGAATTCCTTTACGAGTAGGACCACGCATGTCGCGCAGAAGCTTTTTAAAACAATGTAGTCTTGCCGGCCTCGGTTTCGCAGCTCCAATCGGACTTTCGTCGATAACCGGTGCAAAGGAGCCGACTGAGAATACGACTGGATATCCCGGACCTTATTACATCGTTTTCAATGCGTCGGGCGGTTGGGACACGACTTATCTCATGGACCCCAAAGGTATCGATGGGATCAATCGTCTTTACAAAGAGGGAGATATCCAAACAGCCGGCGAGCATCGCTTTGCACCCAACGAAAATCACATCGAGAAGGGACTTAGCAATGAGGCATTCTTCACAAAATACGGCCCCGAACTGCGAGTGCTGAACGGCTTGGACTTGTCCGTCAACAATCACACGCCATGCGAACGCTACATGGCAACCGGCAAGCTCGACAGTCTGGCTTATCCTACTTTCGCAGCGCTGGTTGCGGCCTGTCACGGCAGTGACGCACCGCTGGCCTTTCTTACCTTTGGTAATTATTCCGCGACTGGCAATCTCGTCCCTATGTCACGCGTACCTTATCTTCAGTCGCTTAAGTTACTTGCAAAAGCGGATTCAATCGAAGGCATCGACCAGCACCGGTACCATGACGCTTTTGTTTCCGATCGTATTGAACGTACACTGCAGCAACAATTTGATTCTCGCATTGAGGAAGCTCGCTTGCCGCGCGTTGAGCGCAGCCAGAACATGCTCTACTCGGCTCAACTGAATTCAAAAGCCTTACAGCGTGTTGTACCGTTCATTCCCAAATCGCCTGCCAAAGAACGAATCTCGCAACAAGCGGATATAACACTAGCCGCCTTCAAAGCCGGAGTATGCATCTCAGCCAATCTTTCGATCGGTCAGTTCGACAGCCATAACAACAACGACGTCGATCAAATGAAGTTGATCCCCGAGCTGTTGGCGGGTATCGATTACACCTTACATAAAGCCGAAGAGTTACAGATACGCGACAAGTTGGTAGTGATCATGCAGAGCGAGATGGGACGCACGCCAACTTACAACAAAGGCAACGGAAAAGATCACTGGTCGATCGGTTCGATCATGTTCCTCGGTTCGGGCGTTGGGGGCAATCGAGTAATCGGCGCCACGGATGCCTCACAGCAACTTGTCCCGGTCAATCCGCAAACACTTTCCGTCGACTCCGAGCATGGTATTCGCATTCGTCCTGAACACATCCATCGCTCGCTGCGCCAGTTCGCTGGCATCGAAAGCCATCCGTTTAGTAAACGCTTTCCGCTCGAGATTCCCAAAGGCGAAGAACTTGCTAACTTCTTGACTTGAGCACTACCACTTTTGGCTGGCGAAAAACAAAGAATCAAGAAAGTCAACTCCGACTGTTTTTTGGTGACCGGGTCGTTCCAAGTGCATTTATCCGAGAGGCCGCTATGCCATCTGTGGGAGATCTCGCCCCGTTAGTTTCGACACTTCTCGCCGATCGTTCCCACCCAACTGATCGGTATGGAACAGGAGAACGAGGCGCCTCGTTCTCGCGTTCTATGCTCTCGCGATACCCGATGGTCTCGCCACCTTCGACCAGTCCGCGTAGACTACCAGTTGAATCGTGTTTCATGAGGCAGGCCAGTCTTTCGAGAGAATTTCAATAATGAATAGCGACGCCAACGCTGCGACGAACGAAAAACCGTTGGAGCCAGCCGAGGAGTCGCGTGCCTTGCGCGAGGTGGCTCTTTACACCGATGGCGCCTGCAGCGGTAACCCCGGGCCAGGCGGATGGGCGTTTATACTGCGCGATCTAAAAACCGGCAAGGAACTTACCGGATCCGGGGGCGAACGCGACTCCACGAACAATCGGATGGAATTGCAAGCAGTCATCGAAGGCCTGAAGTCACTTAAAAAAAGCTGCCATGTCCAACTTTATGCGGACAGCAAATACGTTCTTCAAGGCATGACCGAATGGATGGCCGGATGGAAAGCCAAAGGCTGGGTGCGAATGGAAGGAAAACAGCGCAAGCCTGTCAAAAATGTAGAACATTGGCAAGAACTCGATAAGCTCATTTCGCTTCACAAGATCACTTACAACCATGTCAAGGGACATAGTGGCCACACCGAGAATGAGCGCTGCGATGTAATGGCCGTCGAAGCCAGCATGAACTACCGCTAGCTTCAACCAACTTTAATTTTGGGGTCGTAGATGTGAGCCGTCGGCGCTAGCCGCGGGTGAACGAAGTACGTGACTCGACGTGATTTATTAACAATCAAATGACCAACGATTTACGGTCGACAGATTAACTTTGGACGAA
>JANODD010000335.1:0-66323 GCA_031412515.1 Planctomycetia bacterium
CAACGCCGTTAAGTAAATTTTTCGAGCAAAATCGAATTGATCTAGCGTTAGACAGCATAAAAAAATAACCAGACTCCTGCAAACAATCCCTGGCAACAAGCCCAGAATTAGGAGTCTGGTTATGAGAGATGATAGCAAGGATGCTACGAAAAACAAACCGCAACAGCTCACGCAAGGCGAACAGTTGGCCAATGCGTTGGCGTGGATATTGGACAAGGTGAGTTTCGATGAAATCAATTTACACGGTAGTGTCAAATGGGTAGTAGTGCACTTGGTACGTGTCGCTATTCTTTGGGTTTGGAGTAGCAAGCGACTGCTGGTCGAGTCAGCCAATGACGCGATTGAGAAGACGGAGGAAATTTGCGGTTCGATTGGTGGAAGTTTCATAGGTTCCTATCAAACGCTTACGCAGGCATTGATTAAGTACGGTGACGCAATTCTCAACTCTGTAGCACGTCGCATACATCAGCTCATGGAACAAACTGATAAAGCAAATTTTCGAATTGGCATGTGGTTGGTTTTAGCAGTCGATGGTTCACGTTTAGATACGCCTCGCACCGTGGCTAACGAAGTTAGATTTTGCAAACCGAGAAAAAAGAGAAGCAAAAAGCAACGTAAGGCCAAGCGTAGCCTACACGCCAAAAAGCGAGCTCCAGTGAGTAAGAAATCCCAGTACAACCCACAGTCGGTGGGGCCACAGGTTTGGCTGACGTTGCTCTGGCATGTGGGCCTACGTATGCCCTGGGCCTGGAAGATTGGTCCCAGCTATTCCAGTGAGCGAGGGCACTTGATGGACATGCTCAACACTGTGAATTTCCCGCCGAAATCCTTAATTTGTGGCGATGCTGGATTTGTTGGTTACGAGTTCTGGAAGTCGATTGATTCTTCGGGACATCGCTTTCTGTGCCGCGTAGGTAGCAATTGCTCATTCCTACGCTTGCTTGGCGACGTTCGACAGAAAAATGGCATTGTATGTTGCTGGCCTAAAAATCAACAAGCAAAGGGGCAACCTCCACTAACATTGCGGCTGTTATGTTTCAACGACGGTCGTGGGGAGGTCTATCTTGTCACCAACGAATTAAATACTCGAAACCTGAGCGACAAGCTAGCCGGTCAGATTTATCGAAGAAGATGGGGAATAGAAGTTCAGATCAGATCACTCAAGCAAACATTCGGCCGCTCCAAACTCCTTGGCCGCACGCCAGAAGTAGCAGTAGTGGAATTGAGTTGGTCGATAATGGGATTGTGGGTGGCGCAATTGTTTGCATTGAGAGAACAGACTGATACGATGACCCCTGACTCGCAAGCCAGCGTGGCTCAAGTGCTGCGAATACTCGAGAGCATATTGCAGCGACCGGACGTGGTACCATTGCGTGGTCAGTCGCTTAAGAATCAACTGAACGAAGCCCGAACAGACACTTATACGCGGACCTCAACGAAAAAGAGTCGCAACTTCCCCCGTCGCAAAGAAGAACCACGAACTGGCCCGCCTAAAGTTACCCTTGCAACGAAACAGCAACGAAGCTTACTGAGCCAAATTCAAGCAAGTCAAAATGCCGCTTAAAATTTACTTAACGGCGTTGGGTGAGGGGGCGGGCCTCGGAATCTCGTATACTTGCAACATCATCGGGCTGGGTTCACAGATACCTTTCCATGAATCATCGAGCGCAACATCGTCTGGCGGCGGACCACAATGAAATCTCATGAGGAACAACTTCGATTTCTGTATTACTGGCTTTGGGTGTGGCCACTCTTTGGCGCTTTAGTCTTGTTGTGGAATTCATATGATTCAATAACGTTTAGAAATTGCCCGCATGTACTTCTTGTCCCAGGCCTTCTCGGAACAGTTTGTTCTGGATGGGCCCTAATTCGCACTAAGGACAAGAAGTTTATTCTGCAGTTTACTTCCTCTGCAGTTTGCTTTGTGATAGGTGTGGCGGCATCTTGGAACACCTTAACGATCTGACTTTTCGTGGACTCGTTTACAACTTGCCGGAGATGAGGGGACGCGACCCCTCACCCCCGGCCCCTCTCCCCTGAGTACAGGGGGCGAGGGGTGACCATTCTTTGGTGTCTTGCTTTATCCTTTTGTATACTTGATAGATTCAAGAAATAAACTTAAGTAAAGCTGCTAGCTTCTGCGACTTTCGGGGCGGAAAAACAATAAATCAGAATGGTCCAATCCAGTTTCCCTAATCGGCAATGTCCTCCGAGTCGATACCGTACGTATGCTGTCACATCGTTCGAGTTGGCCACCGACTGCGTCGTTGCCAATTAAATCGCTAGCATTTTTTGTATGTGCGGCGGTGAGTTGCTTGGGGTGCTCCCATTCTGACTCTTCCCCTCGGCGGCTAGTGGCTTGTTTGACCCGAAGCCAGTGATGCAAAACAGTTGACCGGTTTTTCGGAGCGCGGGCGTCCCCACCCGCTGAACGCGCCAGGTGACTACCGGCGACAGCAAAGAACCCGTTTACCGACTACAAAGCGAGATCGTCAAACTCACTTGCAAGTCACCTAGTCCCGTGCGGGCGAGGACGCCCGCGGTCCGAAAAACCGGTCATCCCACTTTGGCTAGCCTCTGAGAAGGTTTGTGAGCGTTTAGGTGCTGTAACGTCAACCGTTGGCTCCCCATGCCACTATCCACATGTCAAAGCGGCAAAAAAACAACTATGATGTTTAGAACAGAAACCATCAGTCGTTGTCCTCAGCATTCGATAGGAATCCAGCTTGGCCGACATTGTCCTAATCAATCCGCGATTCGAAGCTTCGTACTGGGGCTTTGAGTATGCGATGCCACTCCTTGGCAAAAAATCGAACTTGCCGACCGCTTGTTTGCCGCTCCTGGCTGCGCTGACTCCGGCTGAGCACACGATCACGTTGATGGACGAAAACGTGAAGCCGCTGGATTTTGACCGAATCGCGCGAGCCGACATCGTGGGGCTGACCGGGATGAGCGTCCAGAGAATCCGTATGCGCGAGATCTTAGAAGAATTGAAATCACGCAATGTGTTTACGATCGTTGGCGGTCCCTGGGTCACCGTCCGCGAAGATTACTTTGGCAACTTGGCGGATGTGAACTTTATCGGGGAAGCCGAAGATACTTGGCCGCGGTTTCTAAACGAATGGGCCAAGGGCGAACACCAGACTCGTTACGAACAAACTCAGAAAACGGACATGACCAAAGTGCCATGTCCGCGCTACGATCTGCTGGATGCCAAGCAGTATGTGTTCGGCAGCTTGCAGATCTCACGAGGCTGTCCGTTCCAGTGCGAGTTCTGCGACATCATTGTGACGTTTGGACGACGACCACGACTAAAGACCGCCCAGCAAGTATTGGTTGAGCTGGAGGGAATGAAGCGAGCCGGAATGGAGATCGCATTCATCGTCGACGACAACTTGATCGGCAACAAGCAAGCCATCAAACCGGTTCTGCGAGAAGTGGTTGCATGGCAAAAGAAGCATGGCTATCCGTTTACATTTTTCTCCGAAGCGTCGATCGACTTGGCGGATGATGCGGAGCTGATGGAATTGTTCGTAGAGGCCAACATTCAAGCGGTCTTTATCGGCGTTGAAACTCCGAACGAAGAGTCGCTCCGCGAGACAAAGAAATTCCAGAATCTCCGAAGCGGCGGTACAGTCGTCGAAAAAGTCCATCGCATACAAAATGCTGGGATGGAAGTCTGGACGGGGATGATTGTTGGATTTGATAACGACGACACTGCCATCTTCGAAGCTCAGTTGAACTTCGTGCGGCAGTCCAGAGTCATTCATGCGATGTGTGGGATGTTGTCCGCGATTCCCAAAACGCCGCTCTACGATCGACTGGCCAATGAGCAGCGATTGGATTTTGACGACCAGCCCGAGTTCGGGACGAATGTGATTCCCAAGCGGATGACGCGAGAAGAGCTGCGCGATGGTTACCGGGCGGTGATGAGTGAATTGAACGATGTAGAATCATTCTTTGATCGCACTGACAGTCTGTACCACGACAAAGGATTTTGCTTTAACAAGGCTCAGCGAGTTTACTGGAAATCGCATCCCGTGAAGTGGGCCGTTGAGCAGGCTAAAGTGTCGGCGCGATGCGCCGTGCTTTACATGCGACTGATGAAGCAGGTCAAAGATCCTGTTTTAAAAGCCGAGTATCGCAAGCGACTGAAAGCGATTTGGAAAGTGCGAAAAGATCCCGCGGCGTTGTTCATTTACATTTTGAAATGCGCCATTCACTTTCACTATCAGCAGATCAACATTTCGCTGGAACGCACCGATCGTCCACTGGTGAATACATTTTAGGCCCAAATGTAGCCTAGGCTTCCAGCCTTGTCTTTACCCAATACTTTTTGCGCCACTATAGGGAAACCTAACGTTTTCTTACTCGTGCTCAGTCCCCAGAACGGTGCTCGTGCTCGTGCTCGTGCTCGACCGGTCAGGGCCTTTCGAGCACGAGCACGAGCACCATTTCATTGAGCACGAGCACGATTACGGGCAACGAATTAAGGGTAAAGACTAGGCTTCCAGCCTGGGGTGAACATTTTGCAGTTTGCAGTTCTCAGTTCTCAGTTTTCAGTTCGGAACTCGCCGACACTGGCATGGGTTCAACGCGATTGGAACGCGTACCACCGTAGCTCGGGACCATTTGTCCCGAGCGTCCAGTCAAAGCGCCAAAGCCAAACACACTACGCACGGGACAAATGGTCCCATCCTACGTTAGCGATAGAGCACCGTCGCGTACCAACCGTTGTTGCCGCGAGCAACACCGATACCAGTCGGCGAACGCTGGCCCCAGTAGCAGCACTGACGTACAGCTGCATCAGCCGAAGAGCTTGAGAATCCGACACCTTCGTATCGTCCTGTACCCATTGATCCGCCCACATGCCGCATCCGGCCCTCACTTGCTTGCTGCTGAGCTTTCTGTTTGGCGACGCAATTATCGCATGCGTTCGCATCAAGCGAAGGCAGAGTCAAGAAGCTCGCTCCAACACACACAATCCACAATGCAAACCGTTGCATATCAACACTCCGTTAAAGCACCTAACAATCCAAGCCTCCTGCTTACTAAAACAGAAACCATCGTGATTTCGTCTTGTTAACACCGTCGCCTCGGCGACCAAAACTGTCAACCATATAATGCGCCGCGTGCTGTCCCCTTGACAAGCGTAAGCCCTGACAGGAGTTGACCTAATGCGAGACATGTTTTTTTTGAAAAAGTCAGTTGCTTGCTGTGAAGTAACGGTCGAGCGATCCATTTGTTGTTTTTTGCGAAGCAAACAGTTCTGTGCAAACAAGCGAACTGTCGGATCTGGCAAAACAGGCGAATTTTCGGATCTGTCAAAGCAGGCGATGCCGTTCCGAAAGTTGTTAGAATTCTGCTTCGTAACAAATTGCAGTCTCTACCTTGCACCGAAAACATACATGGGCTTCAAATTTGATTTGCCGCTGATGCCGCCGTCGATACCACTCGGTCTGCTTGCCGGGAATATGTACTGGGCGTTTGCAGCTGTGTTGATTGGCTACGCGTCACTTTTGATGATCGTGGGTTTTGTTGCGCAGAAGAGAATTAAGAATGTCGAAGACTATGTGCTAGCGGGACGGAAGCTTAAAACTGGATTGGCAACGATTACGATGATCGCGACTTGGTTCGGAGCTGAGTCGTTGATGACGACTACGGACGAAGTAGCTCAGCAAGGTTTGCGTAAGGCGATGCTGGATCCAGTCGGTATCTCAATGTGCTTGATGATCACAGGCTTGTTTGTGGCGGGGCCGCTATGGCGAATGGGCTTGATGACGATTCCGGATTTCTTTCGAAGTCGCTACGGCAAGCTCGCCGAATCGATGAGCGCATGCATTCTCGTGCCGAGCTACTTTGGTTGGATCGCGGCTCAATATTTGGCACTCGCAACCCTGCTCGATCAGTTCTTTGGCGTACCGGTTGTTGTTGGAGTAATCGGCGTTGCTGTGCTAGCGATGAGTTACTCGTTGATGGGTGGAATGTGGTCAGTTACGTGGACCGATGCAATTCAAATGCTTTTTATTGTTCTCGGTTTACTGATCCTGGGATTTGAAATTCTTTGGCAGTTAGGCGATAAGAGCGTGTCGTTAGGCTGGACGCGGCTGAGATTCGAATCGGACCCAGCGATGTGGATGATCGCTGTGGAACCGGATTCCAAAGCGAAAGTGATGGGAGCGATATCGGCGCTGGTCATCGGATCACTTGGAAATTTGCCTGTCCAAGATTTGATGCAGCGGATTTGCTCGTCGGCTTCCGATCGCGTCGCTCGACGAGCTTGTCTGTTGGCGGCGATAGGATATCTGTGCATGGGAATGCTGCCGATCTTAGCAGGGTTGTCGGCCAGTCAATTGCTCGGCGAGGTGCCGGCGGATGGAGTCCTGACGGCGCTTGCGGAACGGTTGCTCGGCCCTGGGCTGTTGCTGATTTTCGTCTTGGCGGTGGTTTCTACGGTGTTGTCGACGGTGGTTTCAGCCGTACTTGCGCCGGCCGCGGTGCTATCTCAGAACTTGCTGCTACCACTGGCCCAGCGTTTTAACTGGCTGCGTGCGGAATCGTCACGACTAGTTATGCAGCGAGTCAGCGTGCTCGTCATCGCGGCTGTGTCGGTGCTTTTTGCGCTCAGCGGCAGCGATACCTATTCATTGGTCGAGTCGTCCTATTCACTATCATTAGTAGGTATGTTTGCCGGTTTTGCATTTGGGCTCTATAACCAGTCGGCGCCTCGCGCGGCAGCCCTGGCTTCGATGGTGGTAGGCATTGGACTGTGGTTACTGCATGTAAGCCTGGGATGGGAGAATTTCCTTCAACCGATCGTTAATCCGAATTCTTCTATTGAGATTCTACAATTATCTGCACTTGTACCACACGAGCTCGGTGATACGTTATTATCTGTCATTGCATTTCTTGTACTTTGGGGGATTTTGGGATCCAAAAAGCAAGCCAACGTATAGTGCTTCAGCGTGTTTTAATTTTGGATTAGCCGGAGTGCGCTAGGACCCGGCTCACACGGCAAAAACCGGACGCTAACGAGAGCGTCCCCGCTTAGGAGTTTGAACTGAAGCTGGTCATTACGGTGGTATAGTCTCATCAGCCGGAAGGCGTTAGCCTCCGGTTGTGTATTGAACCGGAGGCTAACGCCTTCCGGCTGGTAAATCACCTGTAAATCCGCGTTTTCAAGTTCATTCCTAAGCGGGACGCTCTCTAACGCGTTCCGGCTGATGAGGCGCGCCAGTGCGTGAGCTATATCAAAAACACATCACTCAGCACTGGTTGATGGCCGATCCTTGGTATTACTACGTCTATCGCTTGCCGATGCTCTTCATCGCTTTATCGCTTGCTAGCGGAGTGTGGCTGGGTGGGCGGATTGAGTTGAGTCGGCCTTTTGGGCTAATGATTCTGGCGGTTCTGATATCAGTCGCCGCGGCCGTGATTCAACTGCGGAATCACCGTGGCTGGGCGATCGCTTGCACATTACCGGCGGTGTTAATACTGGGTATTTATTTTGGTATCCAGAGCAAACCACCCGAAGCGGATTCTTTGGCAAGCATCGCTAAGTCGGATTGGCAACCGTGTGCGATGCGCATCGTTATCCAGTCAGCCGCGGTGTGGCAGCCGAACGCGAATCATCGACCGATCGACCCCAACAGCCAGCCCTGGAAAACACAGTGGTCTGTGAAGTGCATTGCTATTCGACATCGCGACCAATGGCAACCGACGAGTGCCGTTAGCAGCGTTGTCACTGATGGCCGCATTGAAAACTACTTGCCCGGTGATAAGCTCGAAATGTTTGGTCACTTTCGCAAAATTGGACCTTCCGTCAATCCTGGCGGGTTCAACTTTGCAAAGCAAGCGAAGCTCGAACATCGTTTCATTGCACTGCGCGTTGAATCGGCAAAACAACTCAAGCTTGTAGACAGCCGTTGGAGCGGACACTGTCTCGCTCGCCTGCGTGGAATCGCGATTCGCCAAGTCGATAGACTGCTCACGCGTTGGGTAAGCCACGGTCATGCGCCGCTAGCGGCCGCATTGGTGTTTGGTCAACGACAGCAGGTCGACTGGCAGGACCAACAAGAGTTGATGGCGACCGGTACGCTGCACATGCTTTCGATCAGCGGCTTACACGTTGAAATTGTGGCCGCGGTGCTGCTAGGCATCTGCATCTATTTTGGTGCAAGTCATCGAACGACGTTCTTGTTTCTAGTCACCGCGACATGGTGTTATGCAGGTCTATCAGGGGCGGAACCGCCGGTCGTTCGCGCAGCGGTGCAGGTAACGATTTTTGCTTTCGCGAGGTGGAGTGGCGGTCGAACGCGGATCGGTAACCTACTGGGGGCAGCAGCAATCGTTGTCGTTCTGCTGCGAGCTTCGAATTTGGAAAATGTGGGTGTACAACTTTCCTTTCTTGCCGTCGCAACCATTGGCTTCTTCATTTCAGCCACTCGTCAGCGGGCTCAGCTCGATCGATTGCAGATAGTCGTCGATGAGACGCTACCTGCATGGTGGCTTTGGTTGCGGTGGCTGGCACGCAAGCTGTTTGAACTGACGTGCCTCAGCGCTTGGATTACGTTATTCACCTGTCCGTTGATTTGGACGAACTTTCATGTATTGTCGCCAATCTCCATTCCGCTTAACGTGCTTATCTCCATTCCACTTACAATCAGTCTGTTAAGTGGACTGTGCTTAGGTCTGCTAGGTTGGATACCGCCGATCGGTTGGTTATGCGGATGGCTGTGTGGTGCATCGCTGGACTTTATCACAGCGGTTGTCGCATGGGGCAATCAAGTCCCAGGTGGCCACGTCTGGTTGCCAGCACCGCCTGTATGGTGGACGTTGACTTTTTATAGTGCTGCACTCCTTTGGCTAATTCTTTTTGGACGGAAGCGATTGCCAGGATTAGCAGTCTTGCTGATGGTGTGGATTGCGATTGGGGCAGCGCCGTGGATGAGCGGTCCGCGCGGTAAATTTGGTAGCTTACCGGCGCTGTCTTCTGCGGGCTTACTGTCGACTGAATTGCGTTGCACATTCCTAAGTGTTGGCCATGGAACGAGCGTGATCATCGAGAATCCATCAGGCGAAGTTTGGCTGTATGATGCAGGCCATTTGGGTGCCGCTGAACGTAGTCATCAAGAGATCGCGAGTAGTTTATGGAACCTCAAGACAGCTCGCATCGATCGGCTGATAATCTCCCACGCTGATTCAGATCATTACAACGCGACGCTGGGATTGTTGGAACGATTTGCGATTGGCGATATCATCAGCACGCCGCAGTTCTGGGCAAAGCAAGAGCCAGAACTTAAGGAACTCACCGGGCAGTTCGAGCAGTTTTATTGTAGGACTAAATCATGGGCTTTTCCCTCAGAGGTTAATCAGGACAACGTTCAATTTAAGGTCCTACATCCAAGTCTTGCCTGGCGAGGTGCGACGGATAACGCTGACAGTTTATGCTTGGAGATCGAGTACGCAGGAAAGCGGATACTATTGCCTGGGGACCTCGAGGGAGCCGGTCTTGTGCAGCTGCTCACTCTGCCTTCGCGGCCATGCCATGTAGTTATGGCGCCGCATCATGGAAGCATGAGCCACGATCCGACTCATTTGCTCGAGTGGTGCCAGCCGGAGGTCGTTGTCATCAGCGGAGGACCGCGAGCGGTGCGGCCTGAGGTTGTCGAACGTTATTTGCAGATTCCATCGCTGTTAGCCATCACGCATCGTGACGGAGCAGTTCAAGTACGGATCGGTGCCGACGGAAGCCTCTCGAGTTGGAACTGGGCGGATGAAAAGTGGAATGAATTGGTGTCCCATTGAGTGTTTGGCGTAGATGTTTAGATGTAGCTGATTTCGTGAGAAACCGGACAGATAGCTCTTTCGCCGCTCCATCCGGTTTCTCACGAAACCAGCTACGCAGAAGACGGGTAAGGCAGGTTACTGAATAGGTTGACATGCGTATACTAATAAGCAGTCTGGACGATGCTCTTCACCATGAATTTACGCGGACGCCAACCATGAATCCGTCGCTTACTGTTCGTCAACAACAAGTCTATGACTTTATTCGTGAGAAAATTGTCGCTCGAGGTTTCGGGCCAACGGTTCGCGAGATCGGCGTTTTTTTAAACATTAGCTCGCCTAATGGAGTCGTTTGCCATCTCAAGGCGCTGGAACGAAAAGGAATGATCAGTCGACTGGCGAACAAAAGCCGAGCGATCGAACTGACTGAGATTATTTCGCGAGACCGGCAGTACTCGTTACCGCTAGGTGGACGCATGTTGGGTGATATATGTTCGTTCAGTGTCGACGCCGGAGCGACCGTCGATCTGTTGAGATTTGTTGGCGAGGATCGGTTTGCGGTGAAAGTGGTTGGCGATGCACTGAAGGATGTGTACATTGTTGCGGGCGATACATTGATCGTTCAACGTCAAGCGACTGCGTCAGCCGGCCAGATGGTGTTGGCCAAATTGCGCGACGAAGGAACACAGCTCGTCTATTGGATGCCTGAAAGCAATCGCGTGCGACTGCAACCGATCGACCGAAAAGCCGCCGCGAAGTTTGTTGAGAATGCTGAGGTGATTGGCGTGGTGGTCGGGTTGTTCAGGCAGTTTTGAATTGTGTTCGTCCGGGCAACGGATTGTGAGCCGACGGCGCTCGCCGCGGGTAAACGAAGTAGGTGACTTGAAATGATTAATGACTTTCTAATGGCCAAATAATCACGGTCAAGTGATTACCGTTGGATAGAAATTTTGATCCAGTACGACAACCACTTCGTTCACCCGCGGCTAGCGCCGACGGCTCACTGATTGCCTCAAATCACTGGCCATCACGTACGCGAGAAACATAGCCATCAAGCCGATTTTGCAGTGGGAGCTCCAGCGGCTGATTGACTTAGCTTGTTGTAAAGCGTCTTTAGGCTAATCCCCAGTTCGTCGGCGGCAGCTTGCTTGTTGCCGCCGTGACGAGTGACGGCTTCGTGAATGGCGGCTTCTTCAAGCTCTTTAAGCGATAGCGGTCCGAGCGTTCGAAGGTCTTTGCGAAGTCGACGATCGGTAAAGTGACGCGGCAGGTGCTCGGGAAAAATTGGTGGCTGCTCGCAGAGAATCGTAGCGTGCTCGATCACATTCGCTAGCTCTCGGACATTGCCGGGCCAAACGTGGTTGAGTAATTCGGTCATCGCTTCGGGACTAAATAAATCGCTGTCTGAGATTGAATCTTGACGGAAGCGACGGAACAAGTGCACGGCCAGTTTCGGAATGTCAGAACTGTGTTCACGTAGTGCAGGCAAATGAATTTCAAACGTGTTGATTCGGAACATTAAGTCTTCGCGGAACCCACCGTCTTCAACCATCTGTTCGAGGTTACGATGAGTTGCGCAGACGACCCGAACATCGACTTTCAATGGATCATTATCACCCACGCGACGCATTTCGCCGCTTTCGAGAATGCGTAGCAACTTGGCTTGCATGCCCATCGGCAATTCGCCAATTTCGTCGAGGAAAATAGTGCCGCCATTGGCGACTTCAAATAGACCTTCGCGATGCGAGTCGGCGCCGGTGAACGCCCCTTTGCGATGACCAAACAGTTCGCTTTCGATCAAGTTCTCAGGAAGTGCTCCACAATTGATCGCAACGAACGGTTCGTCTTTCCGATGGCTTTGATCATGAACAGCCCGGGCGACGAGTTCTTTACCGCAACCGGTTTCGCCACGAATAAGAACCGTGGAATTAGTTCGGGCAACTTTGGCAACCAGTTTGGCAACAGCGAGCATCAGCGGATGGTCGCCGACCAGTTGCACGTGCGTGCTGTGCTTCTCTAATTGCTTTTTAGCAGCGTGGTATTTTTTGACTCGATCACGACGTTGCAAGATGCGGTCTAGCAAAGCTTGCAGTTCGGCCAATCGACAAGGCTTTGTCAGGTAATCGCAAGCTCCGAAACGCAATGCTAATATTGCGGTTTCAAGCGACTCCTTGCCGGTCAAAACGATGGCTTCGGTTTCAGGCGAGACCTCTTTGACGCGTCGAATAACTTCGGTGCCATTCATTCCCGGCATGTCCAAGTCGACGAGCAGGCAGTCAAAAGTGTCGCGACCCAGCGCGTTGATAGCGGTCTGGCCGTCTGGGCAAACGGTGACACGATGCCCCATGCGAGGCAACTCCATGCTCATCAATTCTTGTAGCGATTCTTCATCATCCGCGAAGAGGATGCTCAGTCCATTAAGCGGCTGCTTTGACGGTTTCATGCGATTGCAAGTTCGTTTTTTCGAGTGGGATGGACAAAACAAATTTTGACCCCATGCCCGGTCCATCGCTGGAGGCGGTTAATTCGCCTGCATGGTCTTCTACAATACGATAAGTGATCGAAAGGCCCAAGCCCGTTCCGCGACCATCTCGCCGACGAGTGAAAAAAGGTTCAAAGAGATGGTTGAGAACTTCGGGTGTCATGCCGCAACCGTTATCGCGAACGGTGAGCGTGAAAGTGCTCGCGTCGTGTTCAAGCGTAACGGTAACCAATCCGCCGTCATCGACTGAGTCCAAGGCATTGGTCAGTAGATTGAGCACCACTTGCTTTAGCTCGGGTGGACTGACCCACGCGGTGAGTCCTTCTTCGCCGATGTACTCGATCTGCTTGTTTCGATACTGCCCAAGATGCTGTACCAATGCGATCATGTCGGATATGGATTCATTGACATCGGTTTGCTGTTTGCGTTGCGATTCGCCCAGACGCGAGAAATCGAGCAAGCGTTCTGTGATTCCTTTGCAGCGAAACGCCTCGTCTTGGATGCGCTTCAGATACTTGCGCAATACATTTAGCTCTTGTTCGTCGTAGCTAGTTTTAACTTCCTTACTCTCTGCGGATGGATTTTGCACATGAAGGATTTCATGCAAGCGGCTTTCAAGCGCTTCAGCACTCCAGGCGATCGATGCAAGTGGGTTGTTGATCTCGTGAGCGACCCCAGCGGCCAAGAAACCAACGCTTGCCAGTTGTTCACTTCGGACGACTTCACGAGTCCGCTGTTGCACTTTTTCATGCAAGTTGTCGCGAATTTCGATGAAACGCAGGGTCATACTGTTAAGTGCGTTGGCGAGTTCCGCCAGTTCGTCATGTGACTGCAAGATGATGTGATGTTCGAACTCGCCGTTGGCAATCCGGCGACTACCGGCAAGGAGTACTTTGAATGGTTGGACCACGGAGCTTCGAAAGTACCAAAAGGCAACACCAAGTATCGCGAACGCAAAACATGCAGAGAAAGCGATAAAACCTATCCAGCTTCGATAGCGATCACGTTCTTTGTTTCGGAAATTTAACATTCGCTCATGCAAGTAAGTCGGCATTTCGCGCGTCATCTTACCCAATGCGGCAAGATCGACTTCGGACACCGGGTGCGTCCCGGGTTTCATGTTGACCTTGTCGCGAATCTCGATAACTTTGGCCCTGATCTCTGTTAGCAGTTCGGCTTCTTTGCTGCGGTCAGAAAGGAGGGAGTCATCATCAAGGTGACTTTTGATGAGTTTTTCATAGGCGGTCAAGATAACCATGATGTCACCCAGATCGCCGGCTCTGACGCTATCCCGCAAGTAGTTGTCCTGCGGTAGTCCAAACTGCTGTTCGAATGGAAGCATCTGCATCGGACGATTGGGTTCACTGATCCGAAAGCTGAATCGAAAGTTGTCCACTTTCGCTTGCAGCTCTGAGATCGTTCGTAGTTCATGAGCACGCTGGCTTAGGAGTGCCGCTAGGTCGCGATAAGCGTAAATGCCACGAAGACTGCTGAAGAGCAAAATGAGAAGAGTGCCAGTCAATAAGACGGTCACGCAGAGGAATTTTTTGCGAATCAGCATACGTGAAAGCACGAGCAACCTCCTTGTTGCACGCATCTGCAAAGCTCCGAATCGAGCTACGCAGGGGCGCACGGAGTGTATCTAACCTGCGTTTTGGAAGATAGGCGAACCAGAATAGAAAAACGGTTCAGTGAGGTATACTTCCAGCTTGCCTAATGTGAAGTATGCTTCTAGTGCTTGGTTCAGATTTAAATTGGGGGTCGTAGATGTGAGCCGTCGGCGCTAGCCGCCGGTGAGCGAAGCGTATGACTCAACACGATCTGTTGACTGTCTAATATGGAACGATTGAGGGCGAGTACTATAAACGTTGGGTGAACCATCGATTATACAAGAACACAACTTCGTTCACCCGCGGCTAGCCGCGGGTGAATGAAGTGCTTGACGCGACGTGACTTATTAACAATCTAAAGACCAACGCTATTACGGTCGACAGATTAACGTTTGACGATCTTGCACAACAACCACTTCGTTCACCCGCGGCTCGCGCCGTCGGCTCACTGATGTCGACGCTAAAATTAAATCTGGACAAAGCACTAGCTCGCCGATTCAAGAAAAAATCAACTGGAAGTACGAGAAGACTGCCCCAAGCTGGAAGCCTAGGTTGGAAGCCTAGGTTACGGCCAATGCTAGCCAAACAGCAAGTTGGTTAATCTACGGAGACTGCATTGACTAAGTGCATTCCGTTGATCGCTCGGCGAACTGTTTCCTGAGCCATTTGTTTCGCGTAGAAACTTCGCACTCGGCCTTGCAAAAGCACTTGGTCGCCTTGTTGAACAACCTTTAAATGTCGTAGATCGGCAATGGGGCTAGCAGCGAGGAGATGTTTTACCCTACTGGTTACATCCCGAAATCCAGAATCGATCATTATGTCCCCTCCTGAACGAGCACCTTGGGAGTGAGCCAATTTCATCATGAAGTCGCGTCTCGTATGCCCACTGCTCACGTAAAAAGCAATACTCTCAAGTATCGGTATTCCGTTCGTCAAGTCAAGCACGAACCGAAAGATCGTTAAAATCCGCAGCCAAAAATCAGTGAGCGATGATGAATTCACGTAGGAGCCAAGTTGGGAACACTAATGTTGAAGTATTTTCTCTAGTGCTTTGTCCATAGTTAATTTTCGGGTGGACGAAGCACTTGCGGTCTTGGGGCGAACTGCGCACACAAATAGAAGATGAAAAACGATGGTAGAGATTCTCTGCACTTTAATAGGCGTGGTATCGGGCATAGCGATTGTAGCTGGATTGATGCAAAATCAAAGTGCGAAAAATCCTGTGGAATCCAACGAAGAAGCTCTACTGCCCGACGAAACAGAGAGTCTCAAGGGCATCACATCGCAGCTCCAGATGCTGACTCATCGTGTAGCCGCTGATGTCTCGGCGCACACCCAAAAAGTGGTGCATATCAACGAACGCTTACTGCCGGCGCAAAATGAGCCGGAACGTATTTTGACTGCGATCACCGACTTGATTCAGGCTAACGAATCCATGCAAGGTCAATTGGAAGCTGCGCAAGATCGCCTTAGCAAACAATCGGTGCAGCTCGAATCGACCGCTCGTCAAGCTCGTACCGACGCTTTGACAGGCCTTGCGAATCGCCGTGCTTTGGAAGAAACACTGAAAAAGTGCATTGATTCTATCGGTCAGCAACAAGTGACTGGTTTGATGTTGATCGACATCGACCACTTCAAGAGCTTCAACGATACATACGGTCATATCACGGGTGATGCAGTTTTAGCCAGCTTCGCTCGTAGTTTGACAAAGTGGTGCAACGGCAATCACTATTCGGCGCGATATGGCGGTGAAGAGTTTGCAATTATTCTTAACGGCGATTCCAGTGGCACTTTGGCGCGATTGGCTGCTGACGTTCGAGCTTATATCAGTGAACAAGTCATTACCCATGAGGACTTGCGTTTGACCATCACCGCAAGTGCAGGGCTGACGATCCTTCAAGAAGGCGACACGACCAATCGAGTCTATGAACGGGCCGACGAGGGACTTTATCGCTCTAAGAAAGCGGGGCGAAATCGCGGATATTGGATGGATCTATGCGAGTGGAAGCCGTTTCCTAGTGCGAACGCATCGAATGCTGAGCTGCAGGGACTTGTCAGTGCTGACCCTGCAAATTTCATGCCTCAGAATAGCGTTGCTCAACAAGCTACTTTTCAACAAGCTACTTTTCAAAAAGCTACTGTTCAAAAAGCTACTGTTCAAAAACAAGCTACTGTTCAAAAACCTATTGCACAGCAAACCAGCCAAGGGCTGCCCACAACGCCGCTGCCCCTTGCACAACCAGTTAGTGCACAGCCAACCGACGAGCCCGCCACACCCCATAGTGCCGAAAGCGCGCAGATTAAAATTGATAATTCGGGGGTACTCGAACTCGTCGCATTCGTCGAGCGACTTGACGGGCAACTCAAGCAACTTGCGCGAGCGAGAATGCCTGCGACCGCAATCATGCTCGAAGCGGTCGGCTTAGCACCAGGCATGGTTCAAGATTTTGATCGATCGTGGTCGGAAGTGCTTGAAATTGTCAAAAGTAACTTGCGCGGAATCGATTTGATCTGTCGGCTTCGGCACAACGCGGTTTGTGTTTTCATGCCTGGCTGCACACTGAACGCCTCGCTGGAACGGGCCAGTGGAATGCAACTATTGCTGGAAGAACGCCAAGCCAGTTGTGATGACGAACATTATCCAGAGCGATTTGCCATTGCAGCAAGTTGTTGCCAGCCGAATGAAACAGCCGGAGTATTCCTACAGCGACTGGAAGAGGCGCTGGACGAAGCTCAAGATGCTGCGCCACTCGAGTTGGTTGTTTGCGACGCTGGAAGCACTTACTTTCAAGCCAGTCAGTCGGCATCTAGAGACTAGTGGTAACGGGCGAACGAGGCGAACGAGGCGAACGAGGCTCTGCCGAACAAGTCTTGGCGTGACTACCAGGCTTCGCTGTAATTGTGTACGTACACTGGTGGTCGTGAGTTTTCATACACAGTAATGAGCGTTTAAAAGTACATTTGCGTCCTGTGGGCTGTGGAGACTCGCTCGGCAGAGCCTCGTTCTCCCTTTAGTAGCTCGGGACCATTTGTCCCGAGCGTCCTTTGAATTCAACTTAACAGCGATTCCAGCATTACAAGCAATGCGTTCCTTCGATTTTGATGCTCTTCCCCGGTTCTAGATCCGTCCGGCTGCGATTCGTCTTGTAGTAGAGCTCCGAAATGGCATAAGATTGGCGGTTGGCAAGCAACAAATTTTGGTTATGGAGAACCTTAGACATGGCATTTCAGCTTTACCGCATGGCCTTACCGCCTTGCACTCTCGGCGTGGCTTTCGCATTCGGCTTGATCACCTCAGACACTCAGTTCATCCATGCTCAGGCAAAGCCAGCCGCGTCCGCTCAGCAGAAAGCACCTGTCGCTGCACCCGCATCGCCTATGGAAAAGATCCCTAAGGTCGTCGCGCTTGTAAATGGTCAGACCATCACCCGCGAAAAGCTCGCCCAAGAATGCCTGCGTCGCTTTGGTCCCGTCGTCCTCGACAATCTGCTTAACAAGTACTTGATCCTTCAAGCTTGCAAGGCTCAAGGCATCAACATCACCCAGGCTGACGTGAACAATGAAATCGCTCGTACATCGAACAAGTTCGGCCTGAGTACGAAACTGTTTCTAGAAGCGATGGAGAAAGAACGCGACATCTCACCTGAACAATACTCCACTGAAATTGTTTGGCCCATGTTGGCTCTGAGGGCTCTGGCAGCGGACAAAATAAAAGTAACGCCGCAAGAAATCGATGCCGTGATGCAGGGTGAATTTGGGCCTAAAGTACAAGTTCGCATGATCGCCGTAAGTCAAGCCGAAAAGGCTCAGCAGCTATATACGGCAGCGACCGCAGCGCCGGATACTTTTCGCCGCATAGCCAAAGAGCAAAGCGAAGATGCAGCCAGCGCAAGCGTTGAAGGTTTGCTCCCTCCGATTCGTCGCAACAGCGGCGATGATCAACTTGAGAAGATCGCATTTCGACTGAAGCCCAACGAAATTTCGCCTCCTTTCCAAATTGGCGAGATGCACGTCATGCTGCAGTGCGTGCGTCAGTTGCCGGCTACGCCTCCTAACCCGCAGATGTTGCCACAGATTCAACAGCGCATTGAAGACCAATTGCGTGACCAACGCGTTGGGGAATCAGCCAACCAGATTTTTTCTGCACTGCAAAAGAAAAGCGAACTCATCACTGTCCTTGGCAATCGTGAGCTTGAGGCAAAGTATCCCGGTGTTGCTGGCTACTTGAACCGCGAACCCATCCCAATGGATCAACTTGCCGCCGAGTGTATTCTGCGTCATGGTCGGCCGATTCTCAAAGGCGAGATCAACCGTGTGTTGCTCTCGTCGGCTTTAACAGGTGCTAACAAGCAGATCGCTCAGGCTGACATCGATGCCGAAGTAGCTCGTGCGGCTGATTCGATGGGCTTCCTCCGCCCAGATGGAACACCCGACACCGATGCGTGGCTGAAGAGCATATTGGAAGAAGAAGGCGCCACGCTTGACCTTTACATTCAAGATGCCGTTTGGCCGAGTGTTGCACTTAAAAAGTTGGTTCAGGACAGCGTGCAGGTAACACCCGAAGATCTTCAAAAGGGATTTGAGTCTAACTTCGGACCTCGCGCGGAAATACTTGCGATTGTTCTGAGCAACCAACGGACCGCTGAGGACGTTTGGCAACAAGCACGCAAAGACCTCAGCGAGCAATCGTTCGGTCAATTGGCAGGCAAGTATTCGGTCGAAACCGTATCTCGAACCAACTTTGGCAAAGTACCAGCCATCCGCCGTCATAGTGGTCAACCGACTCTTGAAAAAGCAGCTTTCGATTTGAAGCCAGGTGAAATCTCCGGCGTCGTTGCACTTAACGATCAATATGTTGTGCTTTACAAGCAAGGTGAAACCAATCCGTTGGTTAAGGACTTCGAAGCCGTACGGCCTGAGTTGCAAAAGGAGTTGCTTGAAAAGAAACTTCGGATCGCCATGCAAAATCAACTCGACACGATGCTGAAAACGGCGCAGATTGATAACTTGCTCGAGCAAACGGTTCAGCCTGGTGCAAGCAACTCGGTACCGCCACAAGCGGTGGCCGCGCCGAACGCCGCCGCTTCAAGACCTACGCCTGCTAACAAGCGCTAATATCAATGAATGCTGATCAGCTTCGGGCGCTTCAAGCACCGATTAAACAACAGTATCGCGACGACCCAAGCTCCGCTCGGGTCGTTATGCACGCCAGCGGCACTGTGCAACCTTCGCAGCTGACTTGCCTCGTCGACACGTCGCTAGGTCAAGTGAGTGCTGGCTTGCATCCCGCCGCCGGTGGCTCAGGTGCACACGCCTGTTCGGGTGACATGCTTCTACAAGCTCTCGTGGCCTGCAGCGGAGTGACGCTCTCGGCCGTCGCGACAGCCATGGCGATAGAAATCCGATCAGCCAACATCACGGCTCAAGCTGAGATGGATTTTCGCGGAACGCTTGGGATTGATAAAAGCGTTCCCATTGGCATTACGTCACTGAGCTTGGAGTTCGAGTTCGATTCGCCGGCTGACGATGCGCAATTGAAGAAACTCGTCGAACTGACGGAGCGCTACTGCGTTGTTCTACAAACTTTGGCGCAACCAGCGGCGCTTTCCAGCAACTTTAAACGCGTCATCTGACAAAAAAATGCATGGTAAAAAAATAAAAACTCTTCCGGCATGTATATTTTTTTACCGCACATCTTTTTGCCGCTGAACAATTGCAGTTGGCTGCGCTGCAGTTCTAGCTGGTCAAACTTTCCGCTTTTTGGAACAGCGAGGTCAACATCGCTTGGAAAACGGGTTGGAGTTTTTCGACATCGCGATCTTCGCCTTGGATCTGAACTAAATAGGTGCTGCCGCCCAGCAGAAAACTGAACAGTTCGGCGACGATAAGGAAGTCCAGATACACAAACCGAAGTGCGGTCACATTGAATTCGCGTTCAGCGATGGTCCTCGTAAAATCTTCAGACTCGACCTGTTCGTACTCGGCGAGCATCACTTGATGGGCCTTGTCGACGGCATCAGAAAAATCCAACTCGGGGTAGCGAGTAATCGTAATAAACGCACCGAGTGGGCTTTCGAAACTTACGCTATTCTCTTCGATCCCGTCTTCTTCAATCTTCCAGCCGTCGGGATACATGACTGAAACGCCGAGGCCGTTGTAATTTAGTGGCATAGCTAAAACTCAAAATCAGGAACGTTGCTAGCAAGTAAATATGCATTTGGCCTTCCCGCCGATGGGGTGCATTTGCTAGTCTCAAAAAGCTTATTTTAGCGGATTTTCGCAAACTGGTGAGCCTTTGAACGGTGCAAAGATCTTAAATTCGACGCGACAAAATCGACTAAGGGGATTTTCAAGTTGCTGTCGTCGGCTTGTCATTCTCGCGGTTTGTGCCAACTGCTTGATCGGCTGTCGTGCACTGCGGGCCAGTCGTCAGACACGTGAGATAACGGCGGCGCGCCAATGGTCATTGCGTGGCACCGAAGCGTTGCAACAAAAGAAGTATGGCGAGGCTGAGGCGTTGTTCAGCGAAGCGATTCGTCAAAGCCCGGCCGATGAACGCGCTCAGTCTGGCTACGCAGAGGTGCTTTTGCAGAAAGGCCAGGTTCAAGCGGCAACCGAGCACATGACGAGTGCGGTTGAAATCAGCGGTGGAAATCCGGATCTCGTCGTGCGACTAGGACAGATCCACCTTGAAAAAGGAGAACTAGCGAGCGCACTTGGGCAAGCCGATTTAGCGCTTCGTAATCAACGTTCGCACGCTGGAGCGTGGGCGTTAAAAGGGGATGTGCTACGACAACAAAATCAATTGCAAGAGGCACTTGATTGTTACCATCGTTCGCTGATTTATCGATCGGATTCGCCGCAAGTTCAGATAGCCCTCGCAGAAATCTATCGTCAACTGGGGAGACCGCAGCGAGCCTTAGCGACGTTAAATAATTTGGCGGATCATCACTCGCCGGAGCAGGTACCTCCGCGAGCCTGGCTGTTAAAAGGTCAAGCCCTTGCCGACTTGGGTGAAGATGGAGAAGCCAAACGTTGTCTGCGGCTAGCTACTCAATATGCAGGTGAATCACAGTGCGGTTTACTGCTGGAACTCGCAGCGGCACAATTCGAGTGTGGCGACTTGGCCGAAGCCCGGCTATGTCTTGGGCGGGTCTTGCGACAAGAGCCGAGCAATCCAAGTGCTTTGCAACTGCAAGGCCAACTCGATCAGTCGTTTATGAGAATGGCCTCGGACCAGAATGGGAAACCAACAGTATTTAACGCGAATTTTAAACGATAGTGTCGCACAATTGTCCCAATTGTAGCTAGAACAATTGAGACAATTGTTCGACACTCACCCTAACGATTCGGAGTCACATCGCGGAACTTGTGAATCCGGGGTTTGAATTCTCCGGTGATCAGCCGAGCACCACTGGATTGGAAGATGTAGGTGTAGCCCCAGTTGAGCATGACGAATACTTTGGCGCGAAATGTAATCAGAAACATCAGGTGAATCAGTGACCACATAAGCCAAGCGGCGAAGCCTGTAATTCTCCACCCTTGAATATCTGCGACCGCTTTGGCTTTACCGATCGTGGCCATGGAGCCCTTGTCCCAATAGACAAAGGGCATACGGTTTTCAACAGGCTTTCCAGCCTTGACCTCTTGAGCGATTACTTTTGCAATGAACACGCCCATTTGCATGGCTGCGGGCGCAACTCCAGGCACAGGTTTCTTGTCTGCGGCATACGTAGCGCTCGCTAAGTCACCCGCGACGAAGACATCGGGGTAACCAGGAACCGACAAATCGGGCTTCACTAGAACTCTGCCGGCTCGGTCTAGTTCCACTCCAAGGGCTTTACCCAACGGCGAAGCCTGTACACCTGCGGCCCAAAATACATTGTTGGCATTGATGCGTTCTTCGCCAATATTGATCCCACCATCGTCGACCGAAGTAACGCGAGAGTTGAGTCGAATTTCAACACCAATTTTTTCCAAGTCCCTTAAAGCTCTTGCGCTGAGGTCTGAATGAAATGACTTGAGCACACGATCGTTTGCCTCAACCAACATCACACGCGCAGTTGACGTATCGACATGGTGATAGTCTTTTTGGATTTCCTTGACTGCAATCTGTCGAAGTGCGCCGACCAACTCGACACCCGTCGGACCGCCTCCGACGACAACGAATGTTAATTTGGCGCGCTGAGCATTTTCATCCACCTCGTTCTCCGCTTCTTCAAAAGCAAGGAGTATCCGTTTGCGAATGAAGAGTGCATCGTCGATCGTCTTTAGGCCCGGTGCATTGGCGAGCCAATCATCTTTGCCAAAATAAGAGTGCGTGGCTCCAGTCGCGACAACGAGATAGTCGTAATCCACTTCTTGGTAGCTGTCGATAGTCAAGCACTTGCGACTCAAGTCAACTCGCGTAACGTCTCCAAGTACACAACTAACATTTTTCTGGTACCGAAAAATTCGCCGGATCGGAAACGCGATATCGGCTGGCGACAGCGCCGCTGTGGCGACTTGATACAGCAGCGGTTGAAACAGGTGATAATTGTGCCGGTCAATGAGCACCACATTGACGGGGACTTTGGCTAACCCTTGGACTACTCGCAGGCCGGCAAAGCCCGCACCGATAACCACGACGTTGGGACACGAGGGAGCACTTTCAGCAGCATCTTTCACAAGTCACCCATCGCGCTTACGCGTCCTTAAAATCTAGCAGTTTTAAGCTGCAATCAATTTAACTTCTTGTCTGCTTGCCAACATAACACCTTAGAAATTATTGAGCCACGGGGGTGCAATGGCGATGCTGTGGCTACGACTTTTGGGGAGCGGAAAACTACGAACCGAAAAAGTCAAATACGCGCAGACCGCTTTCTAACCGTGAGCCATCGGCGTTAACAAACGTTCCCAGAGGCTAGCCAAAGTGGATGACCGGTTTTTCGGAGCACGGGCGTCCTCGCCCGCTACGGGACTCGTTGTCTCGCTACGGTAAGGGTCGCTCTTGCTGTGTAGACAAAGTCCCAATTCATTAGTGTTGCCCGAGTCAACTTGCGGGTCCAGCGGGCGGGGACGCCCAAGGTCACTCACTTTCGCAAAATATGCTCTGTATTTCTTTGAGTCTTGCAAAAACGGTTGAGCGCTTTTGGAGCGCGGGCGTCCTCGCCCGCTACGGGACTCGCTGTCTCGCTACGGTAAGGGTCGCTCTCGCTGTGTAGACAAAGTTCCAATTCATTAGTGTTGCCCGAGTCAACTTGCGCGTCCAGCGGGCGGGGACGCCCGCGCTCCTGAAAACCGGTCTACTTTTGTGCAATGTTAACAAGCACCGGAGACAAAGCCATTCCGTTAGCAGTCTCCGCTGCAAACTCAGCTTTTATTAGAAAGTGAGTGACATTGGGTGAGGACGCCCGCGGTCCGAAAAACCGGTCATCCACTTTGTCGAGCGAACGGTTACTTCTTCCCTTTAGGATCTAAGTTCGCGGCCAGTTCTTCGGCACTTACTGACGAGACGACGCCCCCCTTTGGTACTTCGACTTTCGAGATCCATAGCATCGCATTGAGCACTACTTTGCGGAAATCATCGTTGCCCCAATTCTTATGAAAGTGGCCGCCTGTAAATCCGAACCCTCGGCCACCGTCTGGTCGTTCAACGCACCACATCATTGCTTCAGCGCGAGCCTTGTTGGCTTCGATATGTTTGTATGGCCCCTTTGGATAGACGTAGGGTCCATCGCGAACATCATCTGAAGGAACCGCTACCAAGATCGGCACAAATTTTAAATTCTCGGTCGTCACGGCTTCGTTGCCTGGGATGTCAGACACAAATCGCATATTAAAATACCATTCATCCTTGATTTGAAAGGGTTTTACACCGCGACTGATCGGATGATCTGGATAAGCGGAGAAGGCAGGTTCCCACATTGGATTGCAAGAAAACATGTTTTCATAATGGCCACCGATCCAGCGTTTGAACTCTGCTCCTGCTTGGTCTGCAACAATCTCAACGCCGTAGTGCATGCAGCCGATGCCAACGGCTTTGCTTGCCCATTCGTCGACCATCTTCTTGCGACGTCCGTTTTCTTGCACAACTTCATGTCCGCCGCCACCATCCATATAGAAGACGACTGCTGAGGCGCCCTCAAAGATCGACTCATCCTTAGGCCAGCCACTGAGCGAAATTTTAGTCTCAAGGCCAGGTTGGTTCGCCAGGCATTTGGCGATCAACTGCACTCCCGCATTGAACTCATGCTCGCCTGGTCCATGTGATGGTTTCCCAGCGATGATTACAAGTTTCTTCTTTGCACCATCTTCGGCCATTGTGGTCGCTGCAGCGATGGTTATCGCAAGCAAGCATGCGAACTTAAGGGCTAGTTGTCTCATGATGTTCCTGAAGGATTGGAGAGGTGGGTAAGGGATTGAGGTTCAGCTATTCTGACTCAGCGATATACCTTTGACCAGTCAGGATGGCCCCAGCGTTTCAATATCGTCGGCAATTCAATATCGTTAATCAACGCGTTGCTGAAAGCCTAGTGGCTCGTTCAAGCTTTCTCTTTAGCCACAGCGCATTTCCGACCACAGTAATGTCGCTGGCGCCCATTGCAAAGGCAGCCCAGAGCGGACCGCTCTCGCCGAGTAGTCCGAAAGCGGCCATGGGAATGGCGAGCGCATTGTAAAGAAACGCGAAGAACAAATTCTGCTTGATCGTTGTCAATGTGGCGCGCGATAACTGAATTAGTTCTGGAATCGCAGAGACTCGATCGCCAGGGATGACTACGGCTGCGGCTTCGATGGCGACGTTTGTTCCGGAAGCCATGGCAATACCAAGTCCAGAAGTTGCAAGGGCGGCGGCGTCATTCAATCCATCACCGACCATGATGACATCTTTGCCAAGAGACTGAATATGTGCCGCTTTAGATTCAGGAGTCGCTTCGGAAAGAACTGCACTGGCGTCCAGTCCAACTTCGCCCGCGATGGCTTGAGTGGCCTCACGGCGATCGCCCGAGAGGATAGAAACACTGATTCCGGTTTGCTGAAGATTCGCAACAGCAGCTTTTGCATCGAATCTTAGTCGATCGTTTAACGTCAACGTACCGATGGGATCGCCGTCAACAACAACGCGTGCGGTTGTGTTGACATCGCGATCGACCACGACCGTGCGTCCATCCAATTGCCCCTGAACACCACGTCCTGGTAAAGACTTGAAACTGTGAACTTTTGAAAGCTTGAGGCCTCGTGAGTTAGCTTCGTTTACAATGGCTTTGGCGATTGGATGTTCGCTAGGGGCTTCTACCGATGCAGCGATTTGTAAGAGCTGATCTTCACTGTAATTGCCTGTCGTGGATATCTCTGTTACCTGAGGTTTTCCTACAGTCAATGTTCCAGTTTTATCAAAAACGACTCGGGCAGAGCGACCTATTCGCTCGAGCGCTTCGGCGCTGCGAATGAGGATTCCACGCCGACTGGCGGCACCTGTGCCGACCATCACGGCCATCGGCGTTGCCAACCCTAGCGCGCAGGGGCATGAGATGATCAGCACGGTGACTGCCGAGATCAGGCCTTTGGAAAAATTGCCGGCCAACGACCATCCGATGACTGTTATCAATGCAATCGTCAGTACAGTTGGAACAAAGAATGACGAGACTTGATCAGCCAAGCGTTGGATCGGCGCTCGACTCGTTTGGGCTCGCTGAACCAGTGCTGCGATGCGAGTCACGGTTGTGTTGCGACCGTCGACCGTTGTTTCAACGACTAGCCTTCCCGTCGTGTTCATTGAACCCGCGACGACTGTATCGCCGATATTCTTTTCAACGGGAATTGGTTCACCGGTGACGATCGACTGATCCACTGCGGAATGGCCCTCAGTCACCTTACCATCGACGGCGATTCTTCCTCCGGGGCGGACCACTAACTTGGCACCGGCTGGAACTTCGCGGCTGGGCATAATCGTTGAAGTACCATCTGACTTTAGAACTTCCGCCGTCTCAGGTTGCAAACGCAGGAGCTCACGAACGGCTGAGCCAGCCGACGAACTTGCCCGAGCTTCAAACCAATGCCCGAGGCTGACGATGCCAAGCAGCCCACACGCTTCTGCAAAGTAGGTTGGGTAACTGAGCCCAAAAACAAGTATGATGGTCGAGTAGACGAAGGCCGTCGTCGCGCCGATCGAGATCAGCGTGTCCATGTTCGTCGTGCCGAGCATCGCGGCTCGCCAAGCTGATTTGTAAAACTCGGAACCAGCGAAGACGATGATCACTGCCGCACCGATAAACATCGTCCAAGACATCCACGGACCATGCCAATGCATTGCGGTTACGGTCCAGTGCATCGTTTCAAGCGGCACCCAAAGTCCCATACCGACGATCGCGCGGTAACGCCACTTTAGTTCGTTCGATTGCTGCTGTCGTTCGATATCGCTTTGGTCAATAAGTTCTTCAGTTGGCTGAATCAACTCAGCCCGAAAGCCACGCGTTTGAATGGCTTTGACTAAGTCGTTGGCATGCAGGTTGTGGCCTTCAACTTCGACTGTACCAGCGGAGAAACTAACGCTTGCCGCGGTAACTTCGGAACGAGTTTCCAGCGCCGATTGAATGCCAGCGGCGCAGCCTGTGCAGGTCATGCCGGTTACGCGAAAGCGAATGGTATCAGGTTTTTCTTGGGTCGACGGTGGAAGCTGAAGCGGCTTGGACGGCTCAGTTGAAGGTGAATGATTGGTTTCGGAATAAGTCGGAAGTTGCATCGGCTAAGCCTAAGGAGCATCGTCGTAGCTTGGGACCATTGTCCCGAGCAAAGGTGTTCAGGTATTTGAGGCGAGGGAAAAGCAAAGGTGTTAAGGAATACAATACCAGCGAATACAAGACAGACGGACGGGACAGGAGTCCCATCCTACGCTTTCGCAAGAATCACGACATAGTACAAGTAGGGTAACAAGGTGGCGAGAATGAGCAGCCACGCTGTAATCCAAATCCACCGTCTTCCCCCCGGTTTCTGCTCCGCTTGGTCGGGAAATTCTTCTGCTAAGTACTTGTCGTAGTCAAAGTGTTCTGCATCATCGTAACCGCCATTTTCCAGAGCCATGTGTGAGTCCGAGTCATGATTCTCAGCGTTACTTGACGTTTTCGTCACATTTTCTGTCACCCAGCTATTCGCGTCGAGTTCACGACTGTGAGTATTACCTGGCACATTGATTTTATGGCAACGGTGACATTTGAGCGCGTTGCTGCGAATTCGCTTTCCGCACGACGAGCAATCGATAAAAGTTAAGCTTTGGACCATGGTAAAAATCTGTATTCTGGCTGACCGAGAGCACGGTTTACGCAAGTAAACTTCCTGCAACTTCAACTTTACTGCACTCACCGTCGCAATCCAATCCCCAAATGGGCTGCTACGTATTTCAACCACTAGTTAGGGAACGAATTGAAAGATATACTTCGCGGTTTGAATTTCTGGCCGCGAAATCGCTTTCAGGCCAAGGACGACTGATGTGCAGTCGATAGAGGAAGTCGATTTATGGCTGGCAATGCTCCCGTGATCAGTGGTGGTGTTGGTGAGTTAGCGGACGAAAAAATTCTGGTGCTGGACTTCGGTTCTCAGTACGCACAGCTTATCGCGCGACGAGTCCGCGAACAAAATGTCTACTGCGAAATCGTGCGACACAATCTGTCCGCGGAAACGATTCGTGCAAAGAAACCGCGTGGAATCATACTTTCTGGCGGTCCCTCCAGTGTCTATGAAGAGGGCGCACCGCGCTGCGATCCAGGTATCTTTGAACTGGGCATCCCAGTTCTCGGCATTTGTTACGGTATGCAATTGGCGTGCGAATCCCTCGGTGGTCGCGTTGGACATTGCCAGACTCGCGAATTTGGTCGTGCTTCGCTCAAGATCGGTAAAGCCGATCATCTGCTGGCCGGACTGCCCGAGAAAATCGACGTCTGGATGAGCCACGGAGATCAAGTTAACGAAGTTTCAGCGGATTTTGAGCCGCTCGCCGCTACTGAAACTTGTCCATTCGCGGCCGTCGCGCACAAGCGGCTTCCCGTCTTCGGTTTGCAGTTTCACCCCGAGGTCACTCACACACCGCTCGGTGGAACTATCCTTCGAAATTTTTTATACAACGTTTGCAATTGTGAGGGTCGCTGGCATTTGTCGGATTTCGCCGAGCGAACAGTCAGGTCGCTGCGCGAACGCATTGGTTCCGATCGAGTCATCTGCGGGTTGTCAGGCGGCGTTGATAGCGCCGTCACCGCAGCACTACTATATAAGGCGATCGGTCCCCAACTCAGTTGTATCCTAGTTGACAACGGACTGCTTCGCAAAGACGAACAAGCAGCCGTAATCTCGGAATTCTCGGATCACTTCAAAGCCGATTTGCATGTGGTTCATGCCGAAGAGCGTTTCCTTGTGCAGCTGGCCGGAATTACCGAGCCCCAGGAAAAACGCCGCCGCATCGGGTATATGTTTGTCGACTGTTTCAAGGAAGAAGCGGTAAAAATTTCTGGTGCAAAATATCTTGCGCAAGGGACACTTTATCCCGATGTGATAGAAAGCGGAGCAGCCGCGGACGGCCCAGCCGCGACGATTAAACTGCACCACAATGTCGGTGGCCTGCCCGCGGAGTTGGGATTTGACCTCGTCGAGCCGTTGCGTGATCTGTTCAAAGATGAAGTCCGCAAGCTCGGCCTTGAACTTGGCCTACCCGAACACTTGGTTTGGCGGCATCCGTTCCCAGGTCCTGGCTTGGCCGTTCGTTGTCTCGGCGAGGTCACCAAAGAAAAACTCGATGTGCTCCGCGAAGCCGATCAGATTGTTGTCAGCGAAATCAAAGCTGCCGGTTTATACCGTGAGACTTCCCAGACATTTGTTGTCTTGCTGCCAGTTCAAAGTGTCGGAGTTATGGGCGATGCGCGGACTTATGAAAACGCAGTTGCCATTCGCTCTGTGAACACCGATGACTTCATGACCGCCGATTGGAGCCGCTTGCCTTACGACCTGCTGGCTCGTATGAGCACCAGGATCATCAATGAAGTCCGCGGCGTGAATCGCGTTTGTTACGACATCAGCAGCAAGCCGCCCGCAACGATCGAGTGGGAGTAGTTTACCATGACCGAACCAGTTGCATCCGGTTTCTCACGCGGCCAGCGACATTTTCAGAGGCCCTGCAATGCCTAATAGACGTTCTGCGGTTGTTTCACTTTGTGTTTCGGCACTCCTATTTGCTTGCCAATCGAAGGCTCAGTCGCCATTGCCATCCATTCAAGTCAGCCAAGACAAGCTGCACTTTGAGGATTCCACTGGCAAAGTGCTTCGTGTTTGGGGCGTGAACTACGATCACGATGACGCTGGCGCTTTGATTGAAGACTACTGGAATAGTGATTGGCCTCGAATCGAGGAGGACTTCGATGAGATCGTTGCGCTCGGTGCCAATGTGGTTCGAGTGCATTTGCAAGTAGCAAAGTTCATGTCGACCGCTGATACGCCTAACCAAGCTTCGCTGAAAAAGCTCAGCGAACTCGTGCAGTTGGCAGAGCGACTGCACATTTATTTGGACATCACTGGCTTGGGTTGTTATCACAAAGCGGATTTACCCGCGTGGTACGATCCGCTCGACGAAGCTGCTCGATGGCAAGTGCAAGCGAAGTTTTGGCGAGCCGTCGCTGAGACTTGTAAGGCGAGTCCAGCGGTCTTTTGTTATGACCTGATGAACGAACCGATTTTGCCTGGCGACAAACCCGAGAGCGAGTGGTTGGCCGGTGAACTTGGCGGCAAACATTTTGTTCAACGGCTTACATTGGACTTGAAGGGACGCACCCGGGAGCAAGTTGCTGCCGCGTGGGTTAAGATGATGGCGGATTCGATTCGCGAAGTGGATTCAAAACACTTGATCACAGTAGGAGCGATTCCATGGGCACATGTATTCCCAGGCGCTAAGCCGCTGTTCTACGCACCAAGTGTCTGCGGGCCACTGGATTTTGTCAGCGTCCACTTTTACCCCAAGTCGGGTGAAGTCCAAAAGGCGCTTGACGCTCTGAACGTTTACAAGATTGGCAAGCCGATTGTTGTGGAAGAGTTCTTTCCGCTCTCATGTTCTTTGGAAGAAGCGGATGAATTTATCAAGAAATCTGACACCAATGGTCTGGTGAGTTTTTACTGGGGTAAGACGATCGAGCAGAATGAGCAGGCGGGTGATATCCGCGGCGCGATCATCGCCAAGTGGTTGAGGTACTTTCGTGAGCAGGCTAAAGGCCAGTAAATTGAGTTGGGAGAGTTCCTCCGTCTGCCCGGCAATGGATTGGACGACCGCAGAGATAAAGAGAATTATCTGCGGTCTTCCGATCTCTTGCGGTGTAAGATTTTCAAAAGGTTCTCACGTTAGTTTAAAAATTAGCAATGCAAAAGCTAGCCGATTGGAAACATGCCGAAAATCAATCGCTCTGCTTAGCGAGGAACATTTGAGGACAAATATTTGACAATCAAGTCAAAATCTCTTTAACAACCCGACCGGCGACGTCAGTCAATCGATAGTCGCGGCCGGTATGGCGATAGGTTAGTCGCTCGTGATCCAGTCCCATAAGGTGCAATATGGTCGCATGGAAATCGTGGACATGAACCGGATCCTTGGCGACGTCGATCCCGTATTCATCCGATTCGCCGTACGTCATGCCCGGTTTTATACCTGCGCCGGCAAGCCATGATGAAAAGACCCAGTGATGATGCTCGCGGCCTGCAGCACCGGCGGCGGCATTAAATGGAGTCCGTCCGAACTCGGTCGTCCAAACAACCAGCGTATCGTCCAACATGCCACGACGCTTTAGATCTTTTAATAGACCGGCTATCGGCTGGTCAACGTTTTTTGCAAGCGGCGCATGAGTCAACATGTCTCCGTGTGCATCCCAATTGGCCGACGATCCAACATCAATCAGCTCAATGAATCGCACTCCATGTTCTGCCAGGCGGCGCGCGATCAGACATTGCCACGCGAAACCGCTCGTGCTGCCTCGCTCCAAGCCATACATGGCTAAGGTTTGGTCATCTTCTTTTGACAGGTCGAACACTTCGGGCATTTCGGCTTGCATGCCAAATGCGGTTTCAAACGATTTCATTCGAGCGGCTAAAGCTGGATCGGCGGACCGCGATGCTATGTGTTCTTGGTTCAATCGCGCGATGGCTTCCAATTCCAATTCCTGCAAACGACGTGTTGGCGCGCGTCGCTGGATATTGGCCACGGGCATCGCACCTGGAACGACCAGTGTCCCTTGATGCGAGCCGGGCAGAAAATCGCTGCCCCAAACTTGACCACCTGCATACGGTGAATGCGGTGCGATCACAACGAACGAAGGCAAGTTACGATTCTCAGTCCCAAGCCCGTAACTCAACCAAGATCCGATGCTTGGTCGGGCAAAGGTAAACGATCCGGTGTGGATCCCGAGAGTCGCTTCATAATGGTTTGTATGGTCTGACTTCATCGATCGGATCACGCACAGATCGTCAACACACTCGGCTACGTGCGGAAACAGTTCGCTAACTGGTGTTCCGCACTGGCCATGTGGATTGAATTTCCATTGTGGAGCTTTGAGGAACATATTGAATTCCCCTTTTCGTCCCTGAAATTCGTTAACAGGAACCGATTTTCCAGCGTCAGCGATCAACTTTGGTTTTGGATCAAAAGAATCTACGTGCGAAACCCCGCCGCTCATGTAGAGGAAGATCACACGCTTGGCTTTCGCCGGGAAATGCGTTGGCCTGGGGGCGAGTGGATCTGGTGCGAGCGGGTCGGCAGAGCCCGATTCTTCCGCTAACAACTGCGAGGCGATGCCAGGTAATAGCAACGACCCGCCAATCATCGAACGCAACATGCCGCGACGCGTCGGATCGTAGTTGGGTATAAACTGCATCTTAAAAACACCTATCCTTCGATCAGTCAACGTGCAGGAATTCGTTGCTGGCAAACAACGTTCTAAGTAACGCCGCCAGCGAAGCGACTTCGAGGTTCTCGTTCGTAACCGTTGCAAGCTCTTCAGTATAAGCGGCGATAAACTTTGATGCGCTGGCTAGTTCGGACGTTGTCGCTGCGCGAGCGAATGCGGCTGTGTAAGCTGATTCGAATCGCTTTGCTGGGGTATCGAACTGTGCAATGAGCCGCCGCGCCCAGGCTTCGGATTTCGAGTAAATGAAAGGATCATTGAGGAAGTAGAGTGACTGCGTCGGAACTGTCGTTCCCATCCGATCGGCAGTACTCGAGTTCGGATCAGCACCGTCAAACAACGCCAGGAAAGGATGTCGCTTGAGTCGCTGAGTCATCAAGTAGACACTGCGTTTGTTGTGATCATAAACAGCGCTAAAC
This sequence comes from Planctomycetia bacterium, assembly GCA_031412515.1. Lineage (GTDB taxonomy): Bacteria > Planctomycetota > Planctomycetia > Pirellulales > Pirellulaceae > Aureliella. Next base: position 32,201 of record JANODD010000335.1, read on the forward strand.
GGACCATGTTGCGTGTAGGCCCAGCTAAGTGGCGATGGAAAGGGGTGGTTGCTCCCAGGCTCTCGGTCCAGTTCACCACTCATTAGAAGGATCGAATCGCGAATCTCTTCCGCCGAAAGCCTGCGGCGTAAGAACTGGCTATAAAGATCTCGAGTGTCGAACTCTGGAACTGGCTTTGATGGAGTGATCGAAGATTGCTGATAAGTATCGCTGAGCATAATCCGGCGATGCATCGATTTAATAGACCAGCCACTTTTTACAAATTCTGCAGCCAGGTAGTCAAGCAGTTCTGGATGTGTCGGTGGCAGACCTCGAACTCCGAAATCGTTGGGGGTTTTAACGAGGCCCTGTCCAAAATGGTATTGCCATATGCGATTGATCATTACGCGCGCAGTTAGCGGATTGTCAGTACGCGTCAACCAGTTTGCAAGTTCTAAGCGACCGCTGCCTGCCGTGTTGGGTGGCAAGGTTTCATTTCCAACAGCTTTTATGAAACCGCGCGGGACTTCATCGCCCAGTTGACTAGGTTCACCACGCAGTTGAATCCGAACGGTATGCGGAGTTCCTTCGGTAACACTGTAAGCCATCTCAAAGGGACCATCGACAAGTAGTCTATTTAATTCGACCAGATCCTTTAGTGTCTTGGCTTTGCATTCTGCAATTTTTTTCTTCAAAGCGTTGGCTTTCTCGCGTCGGGCTGCAACTTCAGCAGCTTGAGGAGGCATTTCATCGGTAGGTTGGAATGCACTATCGTGAATTTCGTAATTGTCGACGTCTATGGCTGGTCGCACGCCAGCGATGTGCCCATAGCCGTCGATAAACGAGTAGTCGACTGTTCCATCCCAACCCGCAGCGAATTGGCCTTCGAATGGAAACGAGTTGTCACCGTCGTAAAGTGTGCCCATGAATGCCTTCGACTTTACATCGAGCGTTAATTGCACTCGATACCACTGCATGGCTCTGAGCGTTTGGAGGGCTTTCTTCGCGTCTCCACTTCGTTGGAATAACTGCTTCCCGTTGAAGAATAACTCGACGGCGGCTGAATTTCCGGGACCGTGGCCGATGTAGAAACGCCAAGAGCCATCAGTTCCGGCAGCAATGTCGGCGATACGAAAGTCAAAAGTCGCAAACAGTTGATTTGTATTCTCATTCGACCACTTTTTAAGAAGTGTCAAACCGAATCCGTCGTACTCCGCACGATTAGGCATGTGAACGCCCAATTGCCCGTCAGTGAAGATGTCTTTAAATGAGCTTTGTGCTCGGCTGGCGATTTTAACAACACTGCTGGGGCCGGGATTCCAAGGGGAACTGGGAGCTTGGCCTGGGACTTGAAGTTCAAAATCTCCGCCCATCCCAACGAGTTCGTTTAGCTGACTCGCGAGCTCGGCTTCGTCAACGACTTGCTCTTTGGCTTGTGAGATTGGCAAACTTACTGTTGCCGCGGGAATGGGTTCTTCGTGAACGCCTAAGTTGTCGAACTCAATCGCCGGAGCTGGACTATCGCGGTTAGATTCTAAAACCACAAAATCGATTGAATCAAGTTGATCAGACGCTAGATTCGCTTTATGAGTGATTTGGTTGGTATTGTCTTTAGAGGCCATTGTCGAAACGATTTTTCCATCGTTCAAATTCAGTTGCAATTGGAGATTGTGCCACTGGCCTGTTGTAACTTTACCGATCAACTCCGATTCGTCGCCGCAATGAAGCATCACTGCATTATTCGTGATCTGCACTACTAATGAAGGGGAGTTTGTTATTGAGCCAATCCAGAAGCGATGAACGCCAGTTGATTTGGAGTTTGCATCGACTCGGAAGTCGAGATTCACGCTCAGAGTCTGACAGTTATTGCGATCTCGGCGGGGGTAGAGTGCTTGAGCGATGCGGTAAGGGCCTGCGTCAGTAGATATACTTGCGCCTACTTTGCCACGAGCGTACAAATTTTTAAAGGGACTTTGAGCAGCATTGGTGACTGCAATCTTTCCTTCATACAACCACGGTGGAACAAGCACACCGTTGCTTCCACCTGCCGCTGGGGCTTGCAATTCAAAATCACCGTCCATGTCATGGAGCGATCGAAGGATGGCCGCAGGTACTGGCTGCTTACGTTTTTCTAGTGAAGAGGCTAAGGATGCAACGCGCTGATCGAAGGCTCGCCATTTGGGTATCGCTTCGGAGAGAGGCAAGAGCGGTGCCATGGAACGCACCTTTTGCTTTTGCTCCGAGCCAGGGAAAGCGTATCGACTACTTTCGAAGATCGCATAGAGACCATAATAGTCCTGCATCGAAACCGGATCGAACTTGTGGTCATGGCAACGCGCACATCCAAGACTCAGACCCAGCACCGCTTGGCCCAAGTTGTCGATCGTGTCTTGAATCGTCAAGTGATGATAGTTTTCAGAATCGAAACCAAACCTCCGCGAAATAGCCAGGTAACCAGTTGCAGTGATTTGTTCTGCATAGCGTTTGTTAGTCAAATTGGTAGATCTGGTGGCTAACACATCGCCAGCGACTTGCTCTTGAATGAACTGATCGTAGGGTTTGTCGGCGTTGAATGCGTCGATGACATAATTGCGATATTGCCACGCTAACGGTACGGGATAATCCGCCGTCTCACCAGCCGTATCTGCGTAGCGGACAACGTCCAGCCAATGTCGAGCCCATCGTTTGCCGTATTCTTTGGAATCGAGAAGTCGATCGATTAACGATGTATAGGCCGTTGGTGAAGGATCACCTATAAAAGCTACGACTTCTTCGGGTGTTGGGGGAAGGCCGGTCAAGTCAAAAGTGGCCCGACGGATGAGCGTGAGCTTGTCAGCGGGCGGTGCGTGGCCGATTCCGGCTGCGCGTTGTTTACTGCGAACAAATGCGTCGATCGGACTTTCCGATTCGCCGGCCCTTGGCGGCTCAGTAATGCGAACAGGTTCGAGCGCCCAGTGCTTAACACTTTCAAATTTTCTAAAAGTGGTTGGCCAGTGCGCGCCCGCGCGAATCCAATGCTCAAAGGCGGCCACCTGTTCCGGACGCAACGTTTTGTCTTTATCCGGTGGCATAGCTGATACGTCTGGATGGCGCCGGATCGCTTTGATGAGCAGACTCGACTCGGGCGAACCCGGCACAATCGCCGGGCCGGAATCGCCGCCCGACAACAGAGCCTCTCTGGAATCAACCCGCAGTTCGCCCGCAACTTTTATATCACCATGGCAGCGGAAACAACTTTGGACAAGTACAGGCCGAATGTCATTTTCGAATGCAGAATCGCGGTCATCTCCTGCGCCCGGCCGTGAAAGTGTTAAGACGAGCAGGCAGATTGCCAACGAACTGGAGGATATTGGGTGGCATTTTCGATATCGCAGGGAGCTAATGTGCATCCACAAATCCTTTCGGCGTACTTTTCCGCGAAAAAAGCGAGGGTTTCAGCTTACAGAATAACGTCCAGCCTCTCTTAAATCGACTGCTAAGGACAAGATAGATTCAGAAGTCTTTTTTTTATCTTGTAACGCCAAAAGTAGCTGCGGCGTATAAGAATGCGTCGGCGAATCGAGGCTTACACCTGTAGCAAATACTCGTATGTATTTATCCGTGGGACCGCTATGCCATCCGCGGGAAAACGTATTTCTAGTTTCCACGGATGACACGGTGGTCCCACGGATGGAAGAAGGAAAGGTTATCAGTCAGCCATGTGAACCATGTTGTTCCAACCAGCGGAACTCCGTTGAAGTAATTGGCCGCGGAACAAAACGAAGCGAACATTCCTTAAACTGGAAAGACAATTATGCGAAATTGGTTTGAAAATACGGTGGCAGTTTTAGCTATCTCTGTGTTCGCCGGGTTGGCGATAGTACAGCAGCAACGAACTGCTCCGAAAATACCGGTGAATGCCCCTGCTAATTCAAAGTTCTCGATACAAATCGATGTAGCTGCTATCAAGCAAACCAAGCTAGGCGCGATGTTGTTTTCGTTGGCGAAGAAAAAGGCTATCGAGGAACTTGGGAAAGAGGGCGGAGGCGAAGCGGGACTTACTAAACTCACGGAGATGTTAGGCATGGATCCGTTTGAAGAGATTCAATCTGTTACGCTCTCTTCGACCGAGTATGAACATCCTGAAAAGTCGATGCTTGCTGTCGTACGTCTGAAGAAGACCGCAGGAAACCTCGAAGGCTTGGCATTAGGCTTACCAGAGTATCAGTCGACGGAATACAAAAAGAATCAGATTCACTCGGCGGCACCTGATAAGAACATCCGAATCTACGGTGCGATTCATGGAAAGGACGATCAGAGTCGAACGATCATTTTGACTCCGAGTAAAAGTACGATTGAATCCGTTTTAGACGAACTGGACAGCCGCCCGAGCACAGGTTCGAATGAAGGCAAGTCGCCTTTGGTCCGGCTGCAGTTGTTTGAAATTCCGAAGGACAAGATCGGTGAAGGCCCGCAGGTTAACATCGCGAAGATCGTAAAGACGTTGATGTTAGATATCGAAGACGCCAACGAGGATATTGCATTCACCGCTAAAATGTCGACTGAGACGGACAAACAAGCTGAACAGGTCCGTCAGATGGCTCAAGGTGTGATTGCCATGATCGACTTTGCCCAGTCAATGGACTCCAATGATAAGGATCTTAAAATGCTCCGCGAAATGCTGGTCGGTCTGAAAGCGACGCGAGACGGCGTGGATGTTCAAGTCGGCCTTACGCTCAACGCTGCAAAAATCGCGACGGCAATAGCTGATGAATTGCATCTTGTTTTAGAAGCTGACAACGCCAAGCTCGAAGAGATCAAGCAGCTTCAAGAAGCTCAGGCTGCACTGGAGAAGGCAAAGCAAGAACTCGAGCGAGTTAAAAAGGAAGTCGAAGCCAGAACGGAAGCAACCAAAAAACTGATCGAGAAAACCAAGTAGTTCACGGCACTTAGGCTTCATGAATATCTTGCAAACGACGCGAATTGACCGGATAGAGGAGGCGGATCCAAATGATCTGGTGGTTCGCGCACGCAGTGGTTGTGAAGAGTCGTATGCCGAGTTGGCGCGGCGTTACTTTCCGCGTTTAGTTCAACTGTTGCTGGCTCGAATCGCAGGGAGCAACCACATGGACGCAGAAGATATTGCCCAAGAATCGCTTGCCCGGGCGTTCCAGAAACTCGATGCGTTTAATCCCAAATATCGCTTCTCGACCTGGTTGTACACAATCGCAATTCGACTTGCGATGGACCACAATCGTGGGACGCGACGAAGATTGACGTTGTTAGAAACCCATCGATCGCTCATCGATTTGCAAGGGCGATCTCAAGTAACTTCGGTTGTCGAGTTTGAATGTCGCGAGTCGGTTGACGCAATATGGCGAATAGCTCGCACTGCACTTGCTGAACCGTATTACACTGCGATGTGGCTCCGATTTGCAGAAGATCTGTCGGTCGAAGAGGTCGCCAGAGTGATGAGAAAAACCAAAGTAGGAGTGCGTGTGTTATTGCATCGCGCGCGAAACAAGATGCTGAGTGCGATGATCACGGAGGACGCCGGTCAGTCGAGCAAAGTTCTAGGGAATTTGGATTAACAAAATGTTGCATTCAATTGCAAAGTGGTACGTCAGTCGCGCGATCGATTGCAACCGAGCATTGCCGACATGGGTCGAACGTCGGCTGGCTTTTGATCCGACGTTGAAGCGATTCTACGACCAATCGCTAAGGCTGGCCGAGCGGATGCGGACAACGGCGGCTACGCCAGCATCTAGCCTGGTTCGCAATGGCAAAGTCGCAGTCGGAACGTCCTCTCGCGAGGTAAAAATAGGTTCAAAACGTACGCCAGCCCTTTTCGCAACTTGTGCAATTGGCTTAGCCGCCGTCACTCTATTGGCGCTAACGCCTTTATTTGAATGTGGAACCACCGACATCAATGTGAATCCGACTGACCAAGTGGAAACCGATTCGACGATGGGGGCCGAACCAGGTCCTTTTGAATCGAATCCAAGCGAACGAACGCGGTTGAGTGAATTACTGGCCAGCGGCAAGGATCTATTGCAAGGTTTGAAACAAGAAATGGATCGAAGTAATGTAACGGGGCTCGAAAGTGATCTCAAGCATCTGGCCGCTTTCGCAGATCTCAAAGTCGATCAAATCATCAAGCCGGTTAGCGATTTTGGGACAGGTTACGGTGCAATGCTGTCACAGTTCGATCAGCAGGTCGAAACCGAGAATCGTCAACTTATTTCCGACGGCGTAGAAGTTTGGCAGTACTTTGTGCATCAACTTCCAAAGAGTGCGGCATCGCTCGCTGGGCTGTGAATAACGAGCCTAATGCTTCAACACAATTTAAGTTTGGGGTTAGCCAACATGACCTGGGCCCATGCCTTGCGAATCAGTGAGCCGTCGGCGCTAGCCGCGGGTGAACGAAGAGTTCGTTGTGAGCCGACGGCGCTAGCCGCGGGTGAACGAAGAGCTTGTTGTGAGCCGACGGCGCTAGCCGCGGGTGAACGAAGCACCTGTCCTTTCGTCATCAATAGTTTACTTAATGGATGTTCGCTCACTGTAAATTGTTTGATATTCGGCAGTCTTTAAATGTTTAGAAAGCCAACTACTTCGTTCACCCGCGGCTAGTAGCGCCGTCGGCTCACAACCATCGTCGACGAACGTCGCAGACGCGATTTTCTAGTAACAGTTAAGCAACGTACTTTAACAACATAAGGCAAATTGCGACACGTCTAGGGAACGAGCAGAACCGACTTCAGCTTTTCACGAATAATAGGTTCACAGCCTGGACCGACCCAACGCCAATCGTGATTAAACCGTTCTTCGAAGGCACGTTGAGTTGGGATATAACCGGTCCAGCACTCGCCGTATCCAATTGCCACGACGAATGAATCAGGGCGGATGCGCTGAGCCATCAGTTGATACCCGACAAATGACTCGCCTGGAAGCACGACTATCTGAGCCGGTCCTAGATCTAGACAGGGTAATTCGATGGGTTGACCGCGCTCGATTCGATTCAGTGATGCGAGTCCCATGGCGGCGAGAATCCGTTCTCGAATATTGGCTTTTCCATCATGCAGGACAGTGGTCATTGCCTCGCGTTTGAATTGCGGATCTTCGTGAAACGGCAGCTGAAATGTTTCGCAGCGAAAACCAAACTTGCTGATCTTGTGCCGCTCATTCGCCTTATTCGCTTTGACCATGGCTTGGTAAAGTCGATCGGTCAAGATTCCGCGTGACTGAGGAGAGCCATCGTTGTATTTCCCAGCGGTGATATCGCCGCTGCAGCCTGATGCATAAATTTGCATTGTGTCGGGCGTTTCCAGCTGTCGTCGTCTTCGCGCTAATCCTACAAAGTCCGCCGACACACCGCCTTGTCCATAGTAGCTCATCGGGTGTGTCGCATACGAACTGAGCACAGCCAGCGATTGATCACCGGACATAAAACTAATCGATTTTAAATAGGGATCAATCTCGCCAGGGTCTGCCATCGCTGCAGGTGAATCGGGACTCGTTCGACTATATCGATCGTAAGTTATTTTTCCATCGGCGAGCATTAAGCGGCGGTTCGATGCGATTTTCTCAACCTCAGCTTGGCCGATGGCAATGTGAGTCACCGGCTTGGCAGAGGATAGAGAGCGCTCGACAGCCGATGCCACATCTTTGAGACATGCTTGATGAAACGCAACGTCAAACAGCTCACCGACTAATCCCACTGAATCGAGCAGCGTCTGAGCTTCGGTATCGATCACAGGAGCATCATGTTGGTGCAGTGAGCACACCAGAACGCGATCTCGCGATGTTTTTGCGGCCGCCGCCAGCGTATCTCGCCACAAGTCATAAGCGCCGTTGCGAACTTCGCACCAATCGAGTGCAACAAAAACGACAGGAGCGTTTGGACCGAGAATAACAAAGCCTCGTGCTTCCAGTGGATCGTCGATCCGCTGGGCTTTGGTTTCTAGAATTCCCATACAGCGGTGGCCAATCGGAATTGTGATATCGGCCGCAAACGTCGCCAGTTTCAACGTCGGCTCCTGAGCCTCAGCCTTCCCAGACAACATCAATACGACTAGCAGATAGATCAACAAATTTCGATTCACAGTTCTACCTTTCAGCAAGAATCGTTAGTCCAACGCGAACATTCTAACGTGCTTTAGTGGCGTAAGCTTCCAGCTTGCGATTCAATTACTACGTCCTCTTTCTACCTTCTCCCAAATAGTCTGCAGTCTCACCCGCCCAATTGCCTCTGACTCTTCAGATCCCCTCCTCGTCAAACGCATACTTTTGGGTATCCCAAAACAACAATCTAGAAATGTCAAGTTAAAACACAAACACGGCTTCTGAAGGAGCCTGCCACATCTATCCAAACGGAACTGATGGTAAAAGATTCAGAGGTAAAAGATAAGACAGCATGCGTTGGATGTACCTGTCCTATTATCTTTTACCAAACATCTTTTTACCAAAAGGTTCTCTTTACCGATCGAAAACGACGGAGCGTTTAAAATCATTTCTTAAGCCATTCCCATGCATCTTTAAGTGTCGTTTCGATAGGCCGACGTTGATAGTTGAGTCCCTGGACAGCTTTAGTCGAATCATAAAAATGCAACAGATTACCCATGCCGATCATGGCACCGTTTAAGTCGCGCTCTTTCAATCCTAGAACTCGATTCATGCCGTCGATTCCTTTGCCGACAGCTTCTAGGAACTTGCGACTTGCGACGCGTACTGTTCGGCGCTTACCAAAGGCTTTCAACATGAGTTTCCAAAGTTGCTGGTAAGTTAAATTGTCACCAGCGAGTATGTAGGACTGTCCGTTGGCTCCGCGATCGATGGCGTTCACAGTCGCGGTGGCAACATCTCGGGCGTCGCAGACGCTGCAGCCTCCGGTTGGTGCAAGTAAGACTGGGGCCTTGCTGATCTCGAGCATCATGCGACCACTGGATGGTTTCCAATCGTAAGGCCCAAGCATAAATCCAGGGTGAACAATCGTTGCTCGCAATCCGTTAGCAGTTGCATCGCGGACAACTTGTTCAGCTTCCGTTTTACTGATCACATAGGCGCAGGGCATTTTACTGACGCCGTAAGGAATGTTGATTGTTGCCGCGTTCGATGATGGTCGAGGGTCGGACTCATCGATTGGACGATTTTGACCGGCCGCTGCGAACATGGTATCGACGGTCGAAATGTGAACCAACTTGGCTTGATGCTTGATACATGCTTTCACGATACGTCGAGTTCCTTCGACGTTAACATCACGGGACTCAGCCAAGAATTGCCAACCGATATGAATCATGGCGGCCGAGTGAATGACGGCTGTGCAACCATCGACTGCGCGATCGATCACTTCGGCTTTGCTCAAGTCGCCATCGATCACTTCAACTGACAGACCTTCGATAGCGGTGCGAGGGGTGTTCTTGCGGCAAAGAACTCGGACTGCTTCACCTCGATGGATCAGCTCGCGGACGATGCAGTTCCCCAACAGTCCCGTTGCGCCGGTCACTAAAATCATCACTGGTCCTTAGCGTTTGATTTGAATAAGTTGATTTAGGCTGCCGCTCGAAAAACCTGCGATATCGAGCGTCACGAATCGAAAGCCGAGCGATTTGAAATGAGCGAGCAATTCGTTTCGCAACGGGTCGGTTGCAAACCGCAGAATTTCTTCGATGCTGACTTCGATGCGAGCCAGCTCGCCAGCATGCAGCCGAACTCGGAACTCAATCAAGCCATGCTCGCGCAACCATTGCTCGGCGTGTTCGATCATCGCAAGCCTTGCGCTGGTCACTTCGACTCCATAAGCGATGCGTGAAGCCAAGCAGGGGCTGGCGGGTTTCTCGGCAATCGGGAGGTCCCAAAATTGGGCTAGTGTGCGGACGATCGATTTTCCAAACCCGAGTTCTGCGAGCGGTGCTCGGACTTGATGCTCTGCAGCGGCCTCAAGTCCAGGTCGATAGTCTTGCAAGTCATCGGCGTTTGTGCCGGTCACAATGGTCGCGGCAGAATATTGCCGTTTGAGGGCTTCAAACAGATGGGTCTTACAGTGGTAGCAACGGCGGGCATCGTTCAGTTGGTAGTCGCGATCCTTGGTTTCTCCGGTTTCGATGGTCACGTGAGGCAATTCGATTCGAGCCGCCGTTGCGGTTGCGTCGCGGAGTTCTTGTCGAGCCAAGCTGGGGCTTTCCCCGGTCGCCAAAATGACCTGGACATTAGTGTCTATCGAAGCGGCCATTGAAGCAGCTTTGGCGACCACGGCGCTATCGACGCCGCCACTGAGCGCAACGACGTAACTTTGGGCGGACTGCTGAAACCACGCGACCAGCTTAGTCGCTTGTTCTGCAACTGTAGTGGTTTGGTTGATTGTGTTTATTGCGGTCAAAGTTTGCGCTTGCGATTCGGTGGCTTGCCTTAGTTCGATAAACGGATTCGAGGTGAGCGAGGTCCGCTAAGTTACACGAACAAATGCGAGATAGGTTGCCCTGAACTTACAGGCAGCGGTCGCGATTGGGTATCGACAACTTCTGTTGCAGGATCAATCCCAAGTGCCCAGTACAACGTTGCTGCAATATCATCGGGTCGAACCGGATCGGCGGCTGGATAAGCCCCTTGCGAATCACTCTTGCCATAAACCGATCCTCCGGCCACTCCTCCACCAGCCATCATGACGGTATAGCATTCAGGCCAATGATTGCGTCCTTTGCCATCGCGATCGCCGATCTTGGGACCTCTGCCAAACTCACCCATCCAAATTACAAGCGTTTCATCGAGTAGCCCACGACTTCGCAAATCGGCAATAAGCGTCGGAACCGTTTGATCTGTGGTTGGTAACAAGCGGTTCTTTAAGTCGGTAAAATTGTCCTGATGCGTGTCCCAACCCTCGCTTCCCTTGCCACCGATTCCGCTCGAGTAATAAACCGTGACAAAACGCGTTCCGGCTTCTATCAAACGCCTCGCAAGCAAACAGGATTGGCCATAGGTCGTGCGGCCATAAGCGTCTCGCAACCAATTCGGTTCTCTGGAGATGTCGAGAGCCTGCTTTAATCCTGGCGCCGAGAGGATCGAAAGAGCTTGCTGCTGAAACGCGTTGAGCCCCTGAGCAATCGTTGAGCTCTCCTTTAATGCAAGCTGCGCATCAACGACATCCAACAATTGACGCCGTCGTTCAAGCCTTGCTAAGTCGACCGATGCTGGCAATTCTAGCTCTGGTAAAGAAAACGAACTCGCGTTCGGATCAGAACCAAAGTAAAAAGGATCAAAGCTCTTACCCAAAAAACTCGCATGTTGCCCAGGTGTAACGGAACCATCGCGAACCACATGCGGGAATGAAACAAACGGTGGCATTCCTGGCTGAATCGGTCCTAGGATTTTTGAAGCAACCGATCCGTAGGCAGGATACAACTCAAGCGAATCTCGCAGTCGCTGGTCATCGGTCGGCGGTGCTTTGCCAGTCAAACAATAATAGCCCGCTGAATTATGGTTCTTCATCTTGTGATGAACCGATCGCACTTGCCCCCACACGTCCAGGGACTGAGCCCAGCGCGGTAAGTGCTCGCAAACTTGCAACCCTGGAACCGAGGAGGGGATTGGATTGAACTCTCCGCGAATGCCAGTCGGCGCTGCGGGTTTCATATCAAAGGTATCGATGTGGCTTGGTCCGCCGTGCTGATGCAAAAAAATGACATTTTTTGCACGGATTTTAGGCTTCGCACGACGGTCCGTTTCAGCCGCCGAAACCGATTCACTTAACAATCGTGGCAGTGTCAAACCGGCGAGCCCCAGGGACCCAATCCGCAGGAGAGACCGTCGATTTCCCCAGGACTGTCGATAGTTTTCGCAACCGTTTTGTCTATTCATAACCCACCCAAGATTATTCGAGTTAACTTACGGTCCATTGTACTCAATGCAAACGGTGTTTGTCCTGCGAATTTATTGTCGCACGATTGTCTCAATCGTGCGACGCTCAACACTAAACGTCACAAACCTTAATCGCATGCTCGAGGGCTTTGGCGTGATCATTCCAAGTCGGGATGAACTCCTGAGCGACGTAGCCTTTAAAGCCGGTTTCTAGAATCGCGCGAAGAATCGGTGGGTAGTTGATCTCTTGATTCTCATCGATCTCGCAACGACCAGGGTTGCCAGCGGTATGGTAATGGCCGATCCAAGGATGCAGTTCACGAACGCGACGGATGACATCACCGTGCATAATTTGGACGTGATAGATATCGAAAAGCAATTTGAAATTCGGCGAGTTCATTTGCTTGATCAAGTCGATACACAAGTGAACGTCATCGCCAAAGTAGCCGGGATGCCCTTTCATGGGATGGCTATTATCGCGGCTGTTGAGGTGTTCAAGGCAAAGCGTGATTTTCTTTTCTTCGGCGTAACTAATCACGCGCTTCCAGCAATCGATGCAGTTTTGCTTGGCAACTTCATCGCGCATTCCAGGGACTCGCATACCTGTAAACGTGATCACGCTGGGGCTGTTAAACTCAACTGCTGTATCGATCGCTTTGCGAAGTGACGCTTCGACCTCGGCGTGATTGGCAGTGTCTACTGGACCTTTAGCAAATCCATGACTGCCAACAAGGGAGATATCCAGTCCGAGCTTCTTCACGGCGGGGTAGCTTGCGACGTCGATGCCTTCGATAGCAACCAGACCGAGCTTCTTTCCAAGCTTGGCAAGATCCTCGGCAGACATGGGTTTAAAGCACCAGCCCATAACGGATTGACGAATGCGTCCCATGAGTTTTTTCTCCGATGCAGCGAGTTGTTCTTGGGCATTTGACATTGTTAGGTCCAGGCCGACAACGGTCGATGCAACGGCAGCGACGTTTGTTATCCAGTTTCTGCGACTGATCATAATGAGCTCGTTTATTTGGAGAGGTATTGTAAACGAATGGTCACTCTTCGGGAAAAAGGGGCAAGCCGTCATCGCGGTCCGCAATCGGAGGAGTCATCTTCAGGTGCTCAAAAGACTTCGGAGTCGCACAGCGGCCACGCGAAGTGCGAATGATATACTCAGACCGCAGCAAAAACGGCTCGACTTCATCCACCAATGTATCGGACGAAACGTTCATCGTGTGGGCAAGGGCTTCAATCCCCGCCGGGCCGCCATTGAACACGCGAATGAGCGTCTCCAAATATCGCCTGTCTTGACGATCCAGGCCCACTTCGTCGATTCCAGTCATCTTCATGGCAAGATTTGCAATATCCAATGAAACACGACCGTCCGCTTTGCTCATCGCATAATCCCGGACCCACAAAAGTCGGTTGTTGGAAACTCGCGGCGTCCCTCGACTGCGGCGAGCGATCTCTTTGGCTGCGTCGACCGCAATTTCGACATTTAGCTTCTTAGCGTTACGATGGATGATCTCCGTCAGCTCGACGTGCGAATAGAACCCTAAGTGCTCACGAATCTGAAAGCGGTCTCGGAGCGGTCCGCTCAGCATCCCAGCTCGGGTGGTGGCTCCGATCAATGTGAACGGCTTGAGCTGGAGATTCAATGTACGAGCGCTCACTCCTTCACCCAGTACGATGTCGATGCGAAAATCTTCCATCGCCGTGTAGAGATACTCTTCAACCGCTTTCGGCATCCGGTGAATTTCGTCGACGAACAAAACCGACCGGTCTTCGAGATTCGTTAAGTAAGGGATAATATCCTTGGGGGCTTTGAGCGATGGACCGCTAGCCATCTGAACCGGCACACCCATTTCACGCGGAATGCAAGTCGCGAAGGTGGTTTTACCTAGCCCTGGAGGTCCATCAAAAAGAATATGCCCCAGCGGTTCGTTGCGCTTGGTAGCAGCATCAATGGCAATGCGAAGCACTTCGATAACTTCGCGCTGGCCAACCATTTCGGCAATGCGTTTAGGTCGCAGCGCGTTGTCATTGTCGTCAGGGGGTGGGGGCGGCTGGATGACCGATTCGCGAGCCACGAATGTTCTCTCCTTGTATTTCCACGGCTCATTCATTGCCAAAATGCAGGGCAGGAACGCCTAAAGTGAGCTCATATCATATCGCATTAGCTGTTTTCGCGTAGCGGTGCCAATCGGTCCAAACGGGTGCGACTGCGCCGATCGCGTGTTAGAATCCTCCCAGGCTACGACCCAGGCAAGATGCCCTAGCCTACGACCCAGGCAAGATGCCTAGGCTACCACCCAGGCAAGATGCTTAGGCTACGAGCCCTGTAATCCGCGAATCCAGTTACAATCAGCGTTGAATTTTCAAATTGTCTTTAAAAAAACCTGGTCGGGTCGTGGCGGCGAGACGCGAACAGGCACTTCGGAGCGAACTTTATGAGGTCATTGTCCAGATTCGTCGTGAGTTGCGTTTTGGCCGTCGTGCTGCTATCGGCTCTCGGTGAATTCTTATCGGCCCAGGTCCCGGTTGCAACGTCACCCGCGTCGTTAGCAGAATCGCTGGATGAAGCCATTCAGCCGTTGATCAAAGGCTACAAAGGTGACGTTGCTGTCGCGGTTTACCACCACGAAAGTGGCACAAAATGGTCGCATCGCGGTGACGAGCCCATGCCGACCGCTAGTCTTATAAAACTTCCAGTTATGGTCGAAGCCTATCACCAAGTCGAGGCGGGCAAAGTCGACCTAGAGCAACGCATCGAACTCCGGAAAGAAGACATGGTGCAAGGCTCCGGCATTTTGACTAGCCATTTTTCACCTGGCACAACCTTGTCGCTTCGCGATGCGATTCGGTTGATGATTGTCTATTCGGACAACACGGCCACGAACTTAGTTGTCGATGCCATTGGATTGCCAGCGACGACAAAGCGGATGAACGAACTCGGTTTTCCCGAAACACAATTAAACGCCAAAGTATTCCGCGGTGATACGTCCATCGCGCCAGAGCGTAGCAAGAAATACGGTCTCGGCAGTACGACGGCCGTTGATATGGTGAAGCTGCTCGAAAAGCTTAAGAAGGGAGAGTTGGCGAATCCAAAGTCGACCGAAGCGATGCTCGATCACCTTTTAAACTGCGATGACAAAACAAGATTTACGTTGTTGTTGCCGCCGGGAGTTAAAGTGGCGCATAAAACTGGTTCGGTAACGCGCGTACGCACCGATGCGGGCTTGCTGATGTCCAAGGATTGCACGATTGCTTTGTGCGTTCTGACAGACAACAACTCAGATACGCGCTGGACAGATGACAACGCGGGGAATCGATTGTGTGCCGAGATCGCCAAAGCAACTTACGAAGTGTTAGTGCCTAAGCCGAGTCCCGCAGCATTACCGACTGCAGGAAGTGCCGAGATGAAGATCGGAGCCACTGGCGAATTAGTGGAATCCTTGCAGCGGACGCTCAATGCACGCTCCGTGCCACCAGCTAACATAACAGTCGATGGAGACTTTGGTCCAGCCACCGAAGCGGCCGTAAAAGCCTTTCAGCGTCAGAAACAAATCACTGCATCGGGAGTTGTAGACTCAGCGACTTGGACTCAACTCGGGTCGCTGATTGAAGCCGAGGCGCTCGTTGCTGATCCGAGCGTAGTGAACGCTGAAAAGTTAGAAAAAAAACCGGCTGACGATCCGCTCGGACCGCCGCAAGTTAGCAGTGAAGCTTGGGTGATCGTGGATCGCGCCAATGGCGAAGTGATTGCAGGAACGAAAGCCGACCATCGAACTCACATTGCCAGCACTACAAAAATCATGACGGCTTATTTGGTGCTGAAAGCAGCCAGCGAACAGCCTGAAATCTTGAATGAAATAGTCACATTCTCCAAGCGAGCCGACGAAACATCCGGATCCACGGCTGGTGTAAAGGCCGGTGAGCAACTTACGGTCGGCGAATTGATGTACGGATTGTTGCTCCCTTCGGGTAATGATGCGTCCGTTGCCTTTGCCGAACACTTTGGACGCAAGTTCGCTGCAGAAAAATCGATGGAGGACAAACAATCCTACGAGTACTTTATCTCGCGGATGAATGAAACCGCTAATAAGCTTGGCATGGTCGGTACACACTACGTGAATCCGCATGGACTAACGCATGAGGAGCATCTCTCCACTGCCGCCGATTTGGCTCGGCTCGCGCGTGCAGCCTTCGATTTGCCGCGTTTTCGTGACTACGTGACTTGCCGACAACATGGTTGCGAAGTCTCAGTTCCAGGTGGTTACCGGCGGAACGTCAAGTGGGAAAACACCAACCGTTTGCTGGGCATCGAAGGCTATGCAGGGATCAAGACCGGAACGACTGATGCTGCTGGTGCTTGCTTGGTTTCAAGCAGCCAGCGCGATGGTCGCGAGCTGATTGTGGTATCGTTGAAATCCACCAACACGGACGCACGTTACATGGACGCTCGCAACCTCCATGCGTTCGGCTGGCGAAAAGTGATTGAGAAACAGTAAGGTACTAAAGCGAGAGAGATAACTTTTGAATTCGCGTCATTTTTCGCCAGCGGAGACTGCCGACTTAAAAGCAACACGCGGTATCGAGTGTAATGTCACGCCTCGCTGGTACTTTCTTTCATCCGTGGGACCACCATGTCATCCGTGGGAAGCGAGGTTTCCCACGGATGGCATAGCGGTCCCACGGATAAATACCTTGCTGTATTGAATTTGCTCGAAGACTAATATTCTTAAGTCGGCAGTCTCAGCTGGCTACCGGTCAAACGATTTTCAATTGCAGACCACAAGATTTCTCGCCAACCGCAAGCTAAGACTGATCGCGTATCTCGCGAACTTCAATGGCATCGATCACTTCGTCAGGGCGTGTTGTGCGAGTTTCAAAGGGTGAGTAAGTGCGCGAAGTCGTGTACTGGAAACTTGCGAATGGCGCATTCGCCGCTTCGCCTGGAGGTTGCGCACTCATGGAGCGCAACCGCATCTGCATCAACTCCGCCGAACCGGCGAAGTAGACAAAACCGGCGACTAGAAACAGTGAAAACTGGCCCATGTAGATCCCGCCGACTGCAAACAGCAGCGCCATCCAGCGGCCGACTGTCGCGGCAATTTCCGTTGCGCGCAGTTGACCTTTTCGCATTGCAAGTAAACTTCGCAACACGCGACCACCGTCCATCGGAAACGCAGGTAGCATATTGAACACTACTAACACGATGTTTGCGATCAACAGATTCTCAGCGAACGACATCGCTGTTGCAAGGAATCCGGTTGGTTCTGGAAACCCACTTTGTTCCGAAAACACGGTGCAAATGGCGAGTCCTGCGAACAAAGCCGATCCAATGACAACGTTTACAGCCGGTCCGGCAACAGCGATCACAAACTCATGAAACGGTTTTTCAGGTAACCGCGCGAGTCGAGCCATGCCTCCGACAATCATGAGTGTTATGTCAGTTGTCTTGATGCCATAATGAGCGGCAGCGGCAGCGTGTCCGAACTCATGAGCGAGCACGCAGGAAAAAACTGCACCGATAAACAGTGCCGCTTCAATGCCGCCTGCCAAACCGCCATTAGCAGTCGCGGATAAGGCATAAATGCCCATCAGCAACCAAAAGGTCCAATGGATATAGACGCCAATCCCTCGAATTGAACCCAGCTTCACGGTACGAAACATGGAACGATGTACCCTCCAAGAAAAACTAAACGAACCGACTCTACGGCGACCTAACTCAAAACTCGACACTCAAAGCGTAAAAATGACACTTTGCAAGTAGAACCACTGGAATTGCAAATGTCGAACCAAACTTACTCGCCACGAAGCAATCCTGGTTGCACATCGATATCTAAAGGTGAAAAATCGCCCAAATCGACTTTTTCCCAGGCAATGGCGCCCATTACGGCATTATCCGTGCAAAGTTCAAGCGGCGAAATGAGCAGTTCGAAATTATGCTTGTCTGCCAGAACCTGCAAACTGCGGCGGAGCTCTTCATTCGCCGCGACGCCGCCACCGACGCACAAACGTTTCAGTCCGGTGTTCTTAAGTGCCAAATACGCTTTAGCGGTGACACAGTCGATTGCCGCTCGTTGGAAACTTGCCGCCATATCAGCTCTTTGCGTATCGGTCAGAACGAGTGACTGAAAATCTTGCTTGCCAGTGCCTACTAGATGATATCTCACGGCGGTTTTGAGACCTGAAAAACTCAAGTTGAGCGTGCTTCGATCGCCTACCATCGGCCTTGGAAGGTCGTATGCCTTGGGATTCCCAAGTTTGGCCAAACGACTGATATGCGGTCCGCCTGGATATGGCAAACCCAACATAACAGCCACTTTGTCAAAGGCTTCACCGACTGCATCGTCGATCGTGCCACCAAGATATCGCCAACAGTTCGCTGAGTGGCAATGGTACAAATTAGTATGCCCGCCGCTGACGACAAAGCCAACGCATGGAAAGATGCTTTCAGCCCGCCCAAGTTGGCATGCGTAAATGTGGGCTTGAACGTGATTGATCGAGACGAGGGGTTTATTCCAAGCGACACATAATGCCTTTGCAGCGGATAAGCCCACCAGTAGCGAGCCAGGCAGACCGGGCTCAATCGCTACCGCCACCGCGGCCAAATCACGTTCGGGTTCAATGCCGCTTTCTGCAATCACACTGCTGATGATCGGCGCGATTCGTTCCAAATGGGCTCGCGCGGCGAGTTCAGGCACTACGCCTTGAAACCTTTCATGCACCTCCTGCTGGCTGGCGATCATGGACGACAACACATCGTGATTTCGATTAATTACAGCTGCTGCAGTCTCATCGCAGGTGGTTTCAATGGTGAGGAGCGTATTCACTTGGGCATGCCGATCGGTTGTTGTTGCGAGGCACAGTGAAAAGCGCCTCGGCCCCAGATTAGATCAGTCGCATCTAGTGGAACGATTTTTCGATCGGGCAGCAATTGCTCGAACAAGCGTATCGCGGCTCGATCGGTTGCATCGGATTGAAAAGTCGGAACGATCACAATGCCATTGGCGAATAGAAAGTTACAGTAGCTTTCTGGGACTCGTTCTTGATCGATGTAGCGCGGCGGCGGTGTTGGCAAAGGATGTACTTCCATTTGCTTTCCATCGACCAGCGTGGCGCTACGAAGGATACGAATATTGTCGGAAAGTCCCTCACTATTTGGATCGCCAGCTTCGCTACTTTTAGCGGCAACCACAATTCCAGGAGCCACGAAGCGCGCGAGTTGATCAATGTGGCCGTCGGTGTCATCGCCTACTAGACCGCCACCATCGACCCAGATGATCTTGGTGACACCTAATTGTCGCTGAAGTTCACCTTCGACCATCTCGCGTGTCCAGCCTGGATTGCGAGTTGGACTCAGGAGTACGCTGCTGTTCGTTAGTAGCGTTCCAGCTCCGTTGGTTTCCAGTGCGCCTCCTTCGCAGAACATAGCCGAAGCGCTGCGTGGGCAGCCGATCAATTTGCAAATCGTTTCTGCAGCTCGTGCGTCGTCCGCATAAGCTGGATACTTCCCACCCCAGGCATTGAATTGCCAATTGATGCCGACGAGGGCGCCATCATCGAGTCGCCGTACAAAGGTGGGTCCGTAGTCGCGAATCCAAGTGTCGTTAGTGGGGACGTTGTGTATAAAAACATTTGGAGAGCTTGACAAATTCTCGCTTGCCGGTTGTCGCAAGCCGCTTGGTCCGCTCAGTAAATGAACCGCTTGAACGCGTGCAAGTTCGGTAATGAACTGAATGTACACTTTGGGAATTGGTTCAAAACGATCCAGCCACGTTGTCTGGTTGTGGGGCCAAGCGATCCAAGTCGCTGCTTGCGTTTCCCATTCAGCCGGCCACATGTATGGGCTTTGGTTGTTTCTCTTGATTGCTATGATTGAAACTCGTAAGTAAGGCTGATCGGAAATGAACTTGGACTAATCGATAAAACGCTTTGTAATGTCGCCATATGCGTCGATACGACGATCGCGCAGGAACGGCCAGTGGGTTCTTGTCCAATCCACTCGAGCCAAATCGCATGGAACTATTAAAAGTTCTTCCGCTTCATGACTGGCTCGTTTAAGAATATCACCGCTTGGATCGCAAACAAACGATCCACCCCAGAACTGTAATCCGCCTTCAAGCCCTACACGGTTTGCTGCTCCGACGTAAACGCCATTAGCCACACCGTGAGCTCGCATCGATAATTCCCAGGAACTATGCTGCGAAGTTCCGTATTGAGTGCGTTCGTCTGGGATCCAACCGATAGCAGTTGGGTACAGCAAAATCTCCGCACCGCGAAGTGCGAACAAGCGGGCCGCTTCGGGGTACCATTGGTCCCAGCAAATGCCTACACCCAGGCATGCGTATTTGGTCTTCGCGACCGTAAAACCAAGATCGCCAGGCGTGAAATAGAATTTTTCGTAGTATAAAGGGTCGTCGGGAATATGCATCTTGCGATACATGCCCGCCAGTCGGCCATCCACGTCATATGTCACTGCCGTGTTGTGGTACAGGCCATGAGTCCGGCGTTCAAAGATTGAGCAGGTAAGCACGACTCCATGCTGTTTTGCGGCTTGCTGTAACTTCAAACTTGAAGGTCCAGGTATCTCTTCGGCCAATTCAAACCGATCGTGTACTTCTGCCTGACACGGGTACTGCGTATTGAAAACTTCTTGCAAGCAGACGATATTAGCTCCCGCTTTCGCGGCCTCGGCGACACGCTCGAGTGCTTTTTCAAGGTTCGCCTGTTTGTCTGTGGTACAGCTCATCTGCACCAACGCTAACTGTACTACCTGTGACCTTGTCATAGAACCTTCCCTACGAGTCAATCTCAACCCGACTAACCCGACAACCCGCTAACCTAAGCCAGAATGGTCGACGATGAACGACAACCCTGTATCTCATGCTAACAATCTCAGCCAATCAGGCAACCGGTTCAGTCGTCAACGATTGGGTTCGGGAGGTCTATTTGTGATAGGGACTGATACGGAAGTTGGAAAGACATTTGTTGCCTGCCGACTCGCTGAGCTGCTCGTCAAACGGGGTATTCGCGTGGGTGTTTACAAGCCGGTTGCGAGCGGTAGCGAGGAATCAACACCCAGCGATGCAGAGCTGCTACGGGCGGCCGCGAACCAAAACTGCGATTTGCAGCACATTTGTCCGCAGCAATTTTCTGCCGCTGTTGCACCGCCCATTGCAGCGGCCAAGGAAGGTCGCGAAGTGGACGAAGCACTTCTCGCAACTGGCGCAAATTGGTGGCTCGGCCGATGTGAGTTGCTCATTGTTGAAGGTGCAGGGGGAGCCCTTTCGCCGATTTCAGCCCATCAAACAGTGCTCGATTTGGCTGTCCAGTTTGCATTTCCGTTACTGCTAGTCGTTGCGAATCGAGTAGGGGCCGTCAATCACACTCTACTTACTCTTGAAGCCGCGCAGAAACGCGGACTGCGAGTCGAAGCGATCGTGCTCAATCGACTTCCCGGAAGTCGCGAACACGGCTCCTGTAATCGCAAACTTATCGAGGACTTCGCACCAAGTACTGACATTTTCGAGACTGACGAACTTCCTCGATTAATCGACTGACTGCCACGCAACCTTGACAACTCAAAACTCGATGTAGCTGGTTTCGTGAGAAACCGGACACAGTCGTCAAAAAGCAATGTAGCTGGTTTCGTGAGAAACCGGACACACTGCCGTTATCTTGTTAGGTTCAGCCGGTTTCTCACGAAACCAGATACGCGTTACCCCGAATTCCGAAAGTAGGCGCTCGTTAACGTCGCAGAGCAAGTTGTCGGCGACGGGAACTTAATAGCTGCCCTGCTAACATGCTCATTGAACTCATCGCAATAACCAAACTTGGCCAGGCCACAGGTAACAGTAACCAAGCCAGGACGGCCAAGAATGCCCAGTAGAGCCACGCATGAACTGCTAGAACCTCATTGGTACGGTTGCGTAGACGCTGAAAAAGTAGGTACAGCAAACCACTAGTCATTAACAACACGATTGATGCAATTGCAAACGGAACTACTGAGGGCTGCCAGCGTACCGGAACAAGTTTTAACGTTAGATTAACATTCTCGCCTTGATTCGGTAAATCGACGAGATACCAATTTGCCTTCGGACGCGACAGTCCCAACATAGTGGACGCAACAGGTCTGCTCGAGTCGATTGCAAACAACACCGAGGACGGATCGCTCTGTAAGGCGAGATTGTCAGCCGATGGACTTTCAAGCAACTCGCTCTTTCGAAGTTCGGCATTTGACAGCGTGGTCCGTTCAAGATACCAGGCCCAAAAACTGCCGACAGTGTCTCGACTACTCTCATTGAGGTTGGACATAGCAGTGAATGATTGATCCCCTTCAAGTCCCACGACTTCGGGACTCCAGTTTCGCATCCAACCCACGAATTCATCCGCACGCAGGTCTGAAACGACGGGAAGAGACTTCATCAGCAAACTTCTCCATCGCTCCGCTAGCAACGCATCGATCTGCGTAGCTGCTACTGGCTCTCTCAAATTTAACAGCGAAGCTACTGCCTGTTCATGGTTCGTCGCGGCACTTTCCAATCTAGCCCCCGACAGTATCGCTATCGGCACCTGCTCGACACCCTCAGCCTCAATGATGGGTAACTGTACACTGTACAGCCCTGCTGAGGTGGTAATATGTGTCCGGTCAGGCCATCGTAGAAAGACTCGGAGTTGAACGGGCAAGTAGTTCGGTTGCATCAAGATGCGAACCTGGTCCGGCTTCACTGCGTGCCAGACCGCCCCGTTTGTGCTTGCTTGAATACCGATCAGTTGCGCCGACTTCGGTACATCGAGTGCGATATCTAAGTGGTTGTTTGGATTGATCCAGTAATTGACAGCACCGATGGTATTGCCTTCACTGTCTTCGTCGAGAACCGCCCAAGCAAAGAGCACTTTGGCTGGGGTCTTCTCCGCTTCACTTAGCCTCCATGTCGCTTGTTGCTGCGAGTCACTCAATTCGAAGTAGACATAGTCCTCACTCGTCGAAGTCAAACCAACTTTCGCTAGCCATCCGTCTGGTAACTTCCGTCCGGCCTTCAACCAACTTACCGGTTGATCGTCGATTCTTTTCGGCAACGCTAATGCAGGTCTGCTTACCTCTTTTCCGAGAAACAAAATATCTGGGATAGGGAGATTCTGAGACGATCCTAAAGCGGGCATACGGAACTCAAACTGAGCGCGCGACAACCCGTCCTTCATTACCTGGGGAATCAGGCATAAAGTCGAACGACTGGCATTTGCCGATGGAGTTACTCGGTGCGTTGAACCGGATGATTCAATGGACTCACCTATAGTCGTTGGTATATCAAAGAAGACAAATTCGGTTGATTTTTCTGCAGACATGAGAACTTCGACTGATGCACGCCAGCCCTGATCTATACGTGTCAGGGACATAACATTTGCTACGACTTCTATCGGTAATCGCTTATGAACTTGATAGCTCATCGGCAGCTTTGTGGATTCACGAGAGCCGTTTGTTAACTCGATCACACCTACCGGAGTCGTTAGATTCGATAGCATTGCATTGGGCTCAACGACTGGTTTGCTAATCTCCAGACGGCTCGCTTGCTCACTCTTCTCTGAGTTATCTTTATCAGGCACGATGTCGTTGACATCCGTAAACGTACACACCAGTTCGGCACCACAGTTAACTTGATAAGTCGACTTGGAAACGATCGCATCCTTTAAAAGGATACGCGGCAATCGGGTTGCTTCGGTCGAGTCGCGACTGAGTTGCATTTGGATTTCGAGAATACGAATTTCCGTAGAAAACCGAGCCATGTTGACCAGCAAAAATTTTCTCTCGGCACGCTTGCTCAATTGATACTCCGTTTCCAAGCGATTCACGCGAACCGATTGGGGTTCCGCATCCGACGGTATTTCCAGTTTCAGAATCTGGGCGTCGGTCGGCTGTGACCATGTGGCTCGATAATCCAGCGATGTTTTTGTGCTAAGCAACTGCAACTCACAGACCTCATCAACCGCAGCTGGGTCACTCGAGACACGCTGCAACGATCCGCTGATCGCAACCGTTGGAACTTTCCACAGGTCGGTCAAAGGCGGCTTACCAGGATCCCATTCCAAATCGCTAGTGGCTAGGTTCAATCGATTCCAAAATTCACTCCCCACCACTTTCCAACGTGGTTTACCAGAGACCGAAAATGCTAGAGTGCGACCACTCAAGGGGCTCTCCGTAAGCGCGAGAAACGGGACCGCCAATGTCGAAACTGTGTCTCCGTTGCGCGGTACCGCCGACACTCGGATGATTGCCCTATCATTCAGGGATTCGCGATTTACCAAGTAGATGCGTCGATTTCCGTTTGCCGAAAGCTCATTCGAAATCAATTTGAAATCATTCCACTCAGTACCAACTGGTTCCCAGCCAGCGTCGAGCGTAACGTGCAATTGCTTGGGTAACGAACGTGCACCATTGATACGAAGTTGACAATCGGCCACCACCTGGCCTTCACTGACATGGAGCCAAGTGTCCGCCTGCGGCACGACTAGGTTAGGCACAGGATTGCGTTGGGAACGGGATGGCCATTCCACCCGCAACTCATCCGTAGGACCAAGTTCGGCGCTCCAACTGGTAGTCGTTAAGCGTCTTACCGAACCGATCGATTTAATGTTCAGATCTAACGAATCGTCGGCCACTACATCGAGAATAGATGATGCTATCCGCGGGATTTCAACCTCAATTCCCGTTCGATCGACATTCCCGTTTGTTGTAGGAATTAATTGCAACCTCAATCGAACACGGCCGGTTTCAGGCGGGCGGTAAGTGATTGCGTCAGATGTCTGTTGCAGTCTCGGACCAATGAAAACGCCTTGTCCTGAGACGGAACCGCGTAGTAACTGCAGCTGACTGGATTTGAATGGCAAGCGTAAAGGATAATTCGTCGAATTAAACAGCAGGTCGAATTCCGCCGTGAACTCTTGTACGTAACTCGCCGTCAAGCTTGTTCCACCACTTATCTTGAGCATGTATTTTGCGCCGAGAATTTGTGGCAATGGCTCTTCGCTATCTCGAGTGTCGGAGTTATTCAAAAGTTTCATCAACTTGCGCGGCGCGTAGACGTGCTTTGCCGACAGTTCACCGTCTTCGTTTAGCGGAATAAGCACTCCATAGGTAGACGGATATTTTTCCGTCTTTTTTCCATTAAAGAGCTCCTGTGCTTCGCAGGTTGCTGCGTTGCAAAGCACGAGTAATAAGAGTGCCGCGTTTGAGCCAGCACGTACTATGGTCGAGCCTCTTCGCAGCGCACTACTCTGATCGCGTGTGCCGGATACGACGCGAATAAGTCGAGCTAAAGCACCGCCAATGACACACAGTAGTGTCAACTGAGCGCCACCGATGAATACTGCAGGAACCAACAAAACCACAGCCAGTGACAACGTGATGCAAAACCACCACCCAGCTATTCGGTCTCCTAAAAGCCAAAAAGTCAGACCAGCACCAGTCAACAAAATTGCTATGCAAACTGTGCAAAGCGAAGAGCGATCAAACAACAACACTTCTGTAAGCGTAGCTTCGGTGCGATGTTCTGAAACGCTTTCCTCCAAAAGCGTAATTCCGCTCGAACGTTCGGGACGAGTTGTCTGGGCCGATCGCGTTTCTGAACCATGAGTTCGCAGCGAGAGTTTTCGCCATCCTTCCGCTTCGGCGTCGCCCCACGCAGCCTCTCCGAGCGATGGAGACAGCCACGTCCACCAGCTAGACGGGCTCAATCTCTCAGCCACAGAAAGCGGTTCGTCGCGGAAGATCTCATTAATGGAAATCCGTCCCGGCTGTAACCAAAGCGATTCACTCGAATCCAAGCTTGCGAGCGAGAAAGTCGGCTTGGGAAATTGAGCTCTCGTAAACCATCCAAGCGGAGCACGCTGGCTTGAGGCCTGCAGAGTCAACCGGACCTGCTTGCCGCGAGGAATTTGAATTAACAGTCGTTCGGAATCCAGTTGGTGTCCAGCAGGGGAGGCCGCTCCATCCAGTAGGACTCGATTCAAAACCCAACGCGATGGAAGATTGACCACCAACGTCATATCGTCAGGCGCAAATATCTGCAGATCGGTTTGATGCGACACGTTGCCATCGTTATACAGCCTGTGCTTTGTTGTATTTGACCACAACCATCCGCTTTGCTCTGGCTTGAGGGCCACTGGAAGCAAATCCACCGAAGATACTAGGCTGGGATCATACCGGTAACCGACCATCGAACCCGAGTCTTGCTCAACCATTTTATCAAACTCGCTCGAGTCGCAGCAAACACTGACCGGCAATGAAATAATGCCTACCGATGAAGAGAAGAGCTCCAAATTGCGAGGCAAAATCATCCAAGTTTCCGTTGCTACCGGCATCGTAACCAGGGGCAAACTTAGACTTCCTGAACCTTCATTTGGAATTAGTACTTCGCTTTGCAGAACAAATTTTCCAGAAGTCGCATCAGGAAGCTGAAGATCGAAGCGAATTGGGCTCAGTGATTTCGTGTCGGAACCCTCACGAGTAGCATGCACAACGGCTTTTAAGACTGGAACTTGCTCGCCATTTAGTTCATGCGTAACTCGCCAACTAGGAATCTCAACCCCTTGTGGCAATGTCAAAATGCAACTCGCCGAATCGATTGCACCCGCCACCGGCTGGACCTCAATCGAATAGTTCGCCTGCAGATGACCACTAACTTGCCGTCCAGTGGTAATTATTTTAGCTGTGTAAGTGCCGATGTTACGATTCATAACAATAGGCGGAATATTGGCACCAATTCCACGGAAAAGTTGAGTAACGCCGACTCGAGAAAGAAATTGCGTTTGCCAGGGAGATAACTCTGCCTCGCTGAGTTCTAAGCGCTGTAAAAAAGGATTGGCCTCAATTCGAAAGCGACCATTCTGCTCGAGGGCATAATGATCCTTCTGCAACCCACCGATCACACTCGCAATGCGAGGTGCTTCTAAACGAAATTGCTCAGCATTCGTATCTTTCGGCAGATGCGCGACGATTTGCAAGTTAATCGACATTTCACCAACCAACCGTTCCCATGTCAGGGCAATTTCGCTGTCCTCGCCATCGGGCAGATGCGAAGTTATTGGCGAATCCGATTTTTCAATGGTTAGGTCGTCCACAAACCAACCGCGGCCTACCTGCAGTCGCAACTCATTCGACTCGAGCGAACTGCAGGTTATTCGAAGATTCGTAGTCGCTGAAATCCAACCTTCTTGAATCGTCAAGCGAGTTAAGTTCTCTGCCTTGCATGACGGAGCGACGTGGCCCACGCTCGTCGACAAAAGTGGCGGCACTCCGATCCAATCAACCACCCAACGTTTTCCAATAGTCGTCGTCTCGAGCTTGGGTCTCGATGATTCGCGGCGACTCGACAACACCAACTGATCTACCACCAAGTCGTCTTCGGCAAGCAGCGATGTTCTGCCTTCCCAGGAAAAAGCACGAGCAATTGCGATCGTCGGCAGTAAGTCGTCGAAAGGGAAAACGGTATCGGATAGTGCTTCAATTCGCAGGCGAGCATTGCCGGAAGATAAATCACTCAGCTGAATCTCAAAGGCGGACAGGTCTTCGCTGTTCTGTATTGACCTGTAGTTGGTTGCATTTCCATTTACGGTTACGGCTCGGACGCGTAGCGATTTTGCGAGCAGTATTTTCAGTGAGCTTGTTCCGGAGAGTCGCTCAACTTCGAAATCAGCGGATACTGTAAACCCTTTCTCCGAAGCGGAGTAAACAAGGGACGAGCGACGAACGAAATGTTGGAACTCTAACGCATCTTTGCGCTCGGTCAATTCCGTAATTAGTCGAAACTTGGATTTCCCGGATAGATGTACGACGAACCACCTCTGTCCCTCAGCGGACGTTAGACTTGGCCAATTGTCAGGCAGGAATTCACGAGGATTCGCTATCTGCGTAACAATTACATCCGGAGACGCAATCTGTATCGACTCTGGCGCAGAAATGAGCATACGAGCCATCGTTGCCGCGGGCAATTGAACATCATAGATCGATTGATTCCCATTGCTGATTGTGGGGACCGATGACATTCCGAACCAGTAATTTGTGTCCCCAAAAACTTTTGCAAGGGAAGCGTTTCCGTCAGCTGAATATCGCAGATTCGGTATCAATGGCTTGTCGTCTGCTGGAGTTGTCCCGGAATTGCGAAGTGCTACCGAGATATCGTCCAGCTTCAGAGTGGCGCTGTTAAATGGAGATTTGATTGCCCAACGCGATTGGTCGGAAACTAAACTCTCCTGGCTACAACGCACCACATATAGTGCTTCTGCGATATGAGGATTTGATTGCAATTGGGTCCGTCGAGTCGCCTCGCGGGCTAAAGCTTCCGTCAAATCTTCAATTTCGACCGGATTGTAATCATTCGGGACAAGCGTACCGACATCCTCTTCAGGAACAAAGATCCGCAATACTTGCCAATCATCTTGAACTTGCGCGAACACTGAAGTGTTGAAATGTGTCAAAAAACAAACCAGGCTTAAAACGAAGAAAACAGCCCTTCTTAGCCACATCGTTATTCGCCTCCATTGGCAATAACGGACGAGTGCGCTCTTGTGCTGCTTGGCGACGACAACTTAACGTTGCGAGCCAGAGAAAAATGATCGCTTGGTTCCCGCAATTGCGATGGACGAACGGTAAACACACTGCGACGGCGCACTCGACTTTCAATCGCAGCTTGCGTTATCAAGATTAAACTTACTAACCCCAGCGACATCAACGCTGTTTGGCCCAGCAAAACAGCAAAATCCGGTGCTAGCATCGCTGCCGTTGCTAAGCCACCGGCAGCCACCAATAGAAACGCTGGATGTCTCAAAGCACGGAAACTGATCAAGAGTATCGACACCAAAATGGCCACCAAGCCGATTGGCAACCACATCAGCAAGCGACTTGCAACCCATATGTGAAATGATCTCTCTCCGCCGAATGAACTCAGTAAGTAGCTATTCACCGACAACGGCAAATTCGTTTGCTGAGTAGCGCCGACCCAGCGCTCTAAATCATGTTGTTGCATCCCGCTTTCGCGACTCCACCAAAGTCCGTTCCATTTCCAAACCCATTCAGGTGTTAGCTGGTCCGAGGCAAATCCAATATGTTGAATCGCAGGTAATGCTAGTTGCCAATAAAAGCGATCGTCATATTGAGCACCTTCTATTTCCGGAATATCAACATCCAGCGACGTGAACCAAGCAAGTGACTCCGCCGACGTCATCCAGATTTCCAACTGATACTGACGGCGTTCAGTGCCGGACAGCTCCACCTGGAACTGGGTCCCTTCTCCAGTGAACTTGACACGTTGTCCGTTTACAAACACATGATTCAAGTTTCGACTTGATGGAATACGAATGGACAATCGCGAAAGAGTTGATTCGATCTGTGCACAGTAACGATCGCGACGTTCACTGCCATTGACGGTTGTCTGGAGCCAGCTGCGGCCGATGCGAACCGGCAAAGTGGCTAAGCTCTCGAGTTTCCGTACACTCAAACCTATCTCCGTCTGTCCTAAGCCCAATTCACGAGGCTCAGCCAACTTCTGATGAACTTCAATTTCCCGGTCTGCGTTTACTGCCCACGTTTGTTCACGTAAACGCGTTTCGCGAGGCACGAGCAATTGCACTAGAGGGACGTTAATCTGTGACAAGACGGAGTTGTTAGGCGCGTTCCATTTTAGGCTAGTTACTACATTCAATTTGATCGTTCCACGCAGTGGTGAAGTGTTGACACTTTCAAAAATCTGCCACGCCTCGGCGTTGACCGGGTTCAACTTCGTCTCCGTCGAAAATCCTTCCGAAGTGGGTTCGATTGCATTGATCCGTTGCAATTGAATAGGCGTTCCATCGATCGTTACGTGAGGTTCCAAGTTCTCCACTGCATCTTGACGGATTGCAAATCGCAAAGAACCTAAGGGCTCATTGGCGATCTGCAAGCCAAAATTTTGGCTGATACTAACCGAACTCGAACCAACATAAAGCTCTGCTGTCTGCTCAAGTACGATTTGTTGCGGAAGCGATTCAGCCGTCCCTGACCACAACGGCACTTCCCCTTGACTTTGAAAACGATAAACAAACGGCTGCTTAGTGTCGTTCGAACCAAGGAGCGGTTGCCACTGCGGCACAAGGGAATCAATTAACAGCCCTTTCGTCGATGATGCCTGATTTTTGAGCAACAAATTTTCACTGCTCGTTACAATCAATATTCCTGTACCGTGATCATACTTCGCTTCTGGACTGTCATTACTACCAAGCTTCATCTTTGGTAACTGAAAGGTCAATTCATTGGCTTCGTTGCGTTTCAAGCCGCGATATGCGATCAATCGCCAGGTCTGACGTTTTCTAGGCTGCGTTGCCAGTTCGGCTTTCTCTGTACTTATGTTTGAGACAATGTAAGAACCATCTGCTTGCGGTTGCAGATCGAGCGGCTCACCCAAAGCATTTGGCGCGGCCATGTCCACCGATTCAATCGATTCAACGATCCAGTCCGATGGTAGGATTGAAATTACCATGGGCCGCGATGAATCGAAGGTACAGTCGAGCCAAGCTGTCAAGTTCAGCTTGTTGCTGTCGATATGCGCCAAGTATTTAGGTCGTATCGATGCGACGTTCGATGGTCGACGGAATCGGGCAGTTAGTTGCACCGGTTGGTGGCTAAAATGAAACGAGTACTGACTGCGATCAAACAGCTCTGCCGTTCGAGGCTGTTGCACCAACTTTGTTCCGGCCGCCTCATGCCAGGTCGGCAAGTAGCCCGTGGGCATTAAGAACTCAACGGTTCCCATGTGTCCGTCAACACCTTCGATGGTCAACGAGGGAACGGAGATTGGATTGCCAATTGAGTCGTCTGATTCGGTCGGAGGCATCCATTCCCACTC
Source organism: Planctomycetia bacterium (assembly GCA_031412515.1). GTDB lineage: Bacteria > Planctomycetota > Planctomycetia > Pirellulales > Pirellulaceae > Aureliella. Next base: position 62,884 of record JANODD010000335.1, read on the forward strand.
CAGCGGAAGGTCGATGGGCTGCATCAGTGAAGGATCAAGATTGCGAACCTTGACTTGCTGCGCTGTGGCTACTGGGGCTGGGGCGACTGGGGCTAACGCAACTGGATTGGAGTCAGCGTTCTGGGCCGCTTTGACTTCCTCCTCTGCAGAATAGGAGACGGAGTAGTACTCGTTTAGCGAAACTGGCAATTGCACCCACCGTGCCCCGGGCGGAAGCATGAGAACAACTGTGTCCGTCGCGTCGCTGCCAAACCAACTTAATTTGACATCGGTCCTGGCTTTCCAAACCTCTCGAGGTTCTTCGATTTTAATTGTTGTCGTGCTGGTCGCTTCGACCGCTGACAATCTGTTGCGTACATCCCCGTCGCGCCACGATATGGAAAGTTCTCCACCACTGGCTCGTATCCTTAGTACAGGGTCGCCATTGCCTGCTTCACGATCAAATATCTCGTTTCCTTCTCCACTTACTTTTTCATCGATTGCATTGGGAGGGAGAGTCACAAGGATCGAACACGGGGAGTTGGGCAGGTTAACTTTTAATTCATTACGTTCGCCTTGCATCGTGACAACGGTTCCGCCTTTGAGAATCGCCGTGTGCTTCGAGCCTGGTTCGGCTTGGAGATACCACTTATATCCAGCATAACCACTTCGAACTTCGATCAGATTTTCGCCAACGCCAGTGAACTTCGGAGGCTCTATCAACTGACAAGAATCAAACTTCAAGGGGATCGCAACGGCGCGCGGTGCAGAGGTACTAAGGGTAACTTTGAATGTTCCAGTTAAGCCTGCCTGCGAACCTTTGACATGAATGCTAACTTCGGTTTGATCAATCACGAAACTTGGAAGCTGATTTTGAGAATTTCTCAACGCCGATTGTTCATTCTTGCTATTAAAAAAAGTCTCATAGCTCTCCGCGGGAACAAGAACGGGCTTTCCATTGTCATTCAGATAAAGCCTTGCGGTTGTGTCAATTGTTCCCTCGTTGAGAATGCTCGACAGATCCTTGACGCCACCCACTTTAGGTGGCGAATCCAGATCCTGCGGCTGTGCGGTTGCTACGTGGGTGCCCAGAAGCAACACTGACAAAATCAGCGTTACCCAACAGCACGCAACAAAGCGCCGAGCAGTTCGAACAAGACTTTCGATAACCATCCAAGCTGGCTTTATAGACAAGAGTCCAATTTTGGTAGTATCGCGACACTTGTCGCCCACAACCATCGTATGTACGCGTCGGTGCACAATCGAGTTCCCTTCCGAGTACCCATGCACTTGATCGGAAACTACGTGCCGACGTTTATCTATGTTACGCAACCGTCAAAGCCTTTTGTACCCGTCACACCGTACTCATACAGATTCTGCCCAAAAGCTTTTGCCCCGACAACCGAAAAAATCCTCCCAATTGTGCCAACCGATAACCTACAGACGTTCAGCCTGAGGATATTGAAAGGAATCGAAAAGGCAATTTCATACGGAATTGAACCGAAGCGACCGGTTTTTAGCGAAATCAGCTAGGTTCTAAGATGGCCTACAATTTCTGCAGGTCGGCTCGGCTGTCTTCGTAGGTTTTGTCGTAAGCGAGTGCAGCAGGATCCGGGGCGACTTGCCAATTAGCGCAGGCTTGTCGGTATAGTTCAGGCCACCAGTTTCGATGTTCGGTTAAACCCTGCTCACGGTAGGCTCGCCAGTGACTCAGCACACGGCTCCAACATTCGTCCCCGTAGCTTAAGGCCTCATTGAGCGAACTGAAACGCGGAACATACCAGCGACGACCGATCTGCGCGTGCAACACTTCATCTGCCCAGTCGAAATCCTGGAACAAGCCCGAAAGCGGATCACCGCTCTGTAACCCGACTTCGTATTCGTAACGCTTGCCAGTCCGCGGCATGAGCCCCTGTTCAATGAAGAACAGCACTCCATGTCGTTCGCGTGCATTGAGTTGCAAATTCAAATTGCGAGACCAAGTGAAGTTAATCGGGATCTTACTCCAGTCCAACCCCTGGGCCGCAAAGCCAACTTCGCCCATCATCGCATGTCGCGCTTCGTCCCACAGTTGCCGGACCATCTCTTGATGAAACTCCCACGGTTCCTCAGGCCCCAGTTCAACCAAGATACTGGCCATCATCTCTGGAACATCGATCTCGCGAATGCGTTTGTAATACATCATCAGCGTCTTGTCGCGAGGCAAGAAACGCTCGTCATACAGAAACGCTTCTGGGTTCACACCTGCGTTGTAGGAGTCATGAAAGCGTTCGTCACGCCGCGGCTCTTTAACGAAAATATGCGGCTCGCGCGAGTGCATTGGGTCAGGTATTTCGATACTGCAGGCTTGTGTGCCATCCAAGTCGCCAGCGGCTTGTAAGCACTGAAGCAGAACGCCACGCCACAGAGCGGCTGCTTCACGGATTTCGCTGGTGACCAACTGATGAGTCGCGGCTTCTCCAAACTGTGCCGCCTCGGCAAGCTCGAACTCCATCAATTTCGCGATCCGAACGGTCGGTGCGTCAGCGAGCGGATGAGCCTCTACTTTCAATCGTCTGCACGCGCGCAAGATCGCTGGCAAGGCGACTTCGTAGACGCCAATGAGTAGCATTTCCGTCGTCGGAGCAGCGATGACTTCATCCATCAGTCGCTCAAGTCCCGCGTGTGGAACTTTATCGAGTCCAAGTGGTGGCTCGCGCATTTCGCTAACTCGTTTGCGAATCAACGTCACTTGTTCGGCACACAGGTAAGCATGGTAACTGAAAGCTGTCTTCAGTTCATAAATCGGTTCACTCGTAATCTTAGCTGTAAGTGTTTCGTACAATCGTTTCAGTAGATAATGCAATCGCTTCAGTCGATCCACACTTTCATCCAAACTCCAATCGCTTTTTACCGCCCGTTGTACCGAAGCCAAACCTGCCAGCGGTGGCAGGTTACGGTAAGTTTGGTAGTTGGCTAGGTCGGGAGTCGCCATGGTCGGAATTTCTTATTGGCGTTAGAGGTAGCAATTGCGTGAGGGACTGATGGGACTGATGGGATTTATGAAAAATGATAGGGTATTGCAAGTCGCGGCACCCCTTCGCACCTGTACTCAGGGGAGAAGGGGTCGGGGGATGAGCGGGCAAGGTACTGCATGCCCAAAGGTACAAATTGCCAAGAGAACCGTTAGACCAAATTTCGAATAGTATTGAAGTTTCTGTTCGATTGAACTGAAGACACAAATCCAAAAACCGGCCACCTCATCCCCCAACCCCTTCTCCCCCAGAGTACTGGCGGAGAAGGGGAGCCAGGGTTCCCCACACAGGGTTCCCAGCTGGGCTGTCGGAAAGTCGTGAACAAACGCAGTAGCGGAAGCCGTCAAGGCTTTCGGGAGTTGATATTGCGGGCCAAAGTTGCATGCACGAAATGCTTGACGCATTCCGCTACCGACTTTCAGTCATCCCAGTTCCCAGCACACAGGG
>JANODD010000336.1:0-1913 GCA_031412515.1 Planctomycetia bacterium
CATGAACTTGCTCATATTCGTCGCCGCGACATTCCAGTCGTGATTATCGCGTCGATCGCAGGAGCATTCCATTGGTTTAACCCAATCGTTTGGGTGATCTTAAGCCGTTTGCGTGCTGCAATGGAAGCTGCTGCAGACCGACTAGCTTTGCAGAGCCTCTCGCAAAACGAAGTTTCTGCATATGGCGAACTACTGCTTCGTTTTGCTCAAGATAGTATCGCTGCAAAGAAGTCACCAACGCTTGGACTAATCTCCTTCGCATCTGGCAGGCATCTCAAGCAGCGAGTTGAGTTGTTGATGCGAGATAGCAAGCCCAACAGCCTGTCAACCAAGTGCCTATCCGCGGGGCTTGTGGGGGCAATTGCACTAGTCGGCCTGACTGACGCAAGAGACGTGATGGATAACAAAATGCCGGAAGTCAATTTGGTTTCAAGCAATTCAACCGGGTTGCGAGTTCAGCATGAGTCGTTGGATCCGTTTAGTGAGCAGGAACTTGGTGGTCCAATTTCCGTTCAGGAATATGATGTAACCTCCTTCTTTGAAACGATGCCCAAGGGCCCAAAATGGACAGAGAAAACGCCTCTGGAACAGTTGACTACTTGGATTCCCTTGCCGCCATGGATGAAGGAAAAATTACATGTCGACGGCAAAACGCTTTCAGCAGAACTAACCGCTAGCCAACATCAATTACTGAAGCAAACACTGGATGTTTGGAAGGATGGCATGCCTGGACAGATTACAATCGAAATAAGGTTCATTCAAACCAACATTAAAACTGCTAGCTCGATTGAGTGGGCCGAACGAAGAATTGAAGGGTTGACCGACCGAGGGCTGGGACCGGCCATCGCCTCTCGTATTGACGAAGCGGAGTTAGCACAGTTGCTTCGAACTGTATCGGCAGACCGACGAGGCAATATCTTGTTTGCGCCGAAGGTAACCATGTTTGATGGTCAAACAGCGGTCATCAATGATAAGGCCCATCATCCCTTCGTTACGGGCGTTGATCCTAAGGTTGACGGTCGTATGACGCCAGTCGTTTCGATCGTAGACGAAGGGCTGAGTATCGCACTCATACCGAAAGCTGCCGATGAGGACAGCATTACCTTGGACTTCAAAGTCAAGTCATCAAGCATTGGCAAGGTCTCTTACGCGAACTTGCCAATAAGGACTTCGAATCATGCGGAGCCTCAGTTCACGGTGCAAGTCCCGGCAACTGAACAGTATGAAGTAAGCTCATCGGTGAAGCTTGCTGCGGGAGAGTCGATTGTCGTGGCGATTCCTCGAGTATTCGATAATAAGCCAGGTGCTGACGCGGAGACTACGATGATCGTCGCGTTGACGCCTCGGATCATCGACATGCAGGAATTGTCCGTTGCTACCGGACCAAACAACCAGTAGCGAGGTCCGTTTGCGTCACGCGCAAGATCCAAGATTGATCAGATCAGAACGGTATATCTATTTGCTATGCGCGATCGCGGTCCTATTTTAGGGATTAGCGTCGCGCCGCTATCGAAGTGTTCTGCCAACGTTCTTTGCCGAGTACGCCGGAGACTCTCTGTGGGCCTTGATGCTGTTTTTCTTGGTCAGCACGCTACTGGCTGGTCGGCCGATCCTAACGCGGGCGGCAATCTCTCTAGCTATCGCTTTTTTGGTAGAGATCAGCCGGAGCCATGCGGGATGCAAAGTGTATTGGGACATTGCACAGTAATCTTTGAGAATTAATTGAGAAAGACGTCCGCACGCTCACTGCTAAACCGAAACTTGCACATTCGCTATCAATCGCAATTAAGAACGAGCCATTTTCGCAGGGTGGTTCCGCGAGGCTGCGATGCTTTGTTCGCAGTTGGCGAGCAGTCTGACTAGAATTGGACTCTCGTTTCGAATTTCAAAAAAATCGCCTCGCTGTAGATCTT